>DATHDT010000158.1:0-3693 GCA_035318905.1 Gemmatimonadales bacterium
CGGTGAAGCGCTTCATAGATCCTCCTAGTGCGGATCGGGCGGGTTGTAGAGACGGACTTGGGCCATCTGTGTGGCCACGTTGGGGTCCGTCACGTAGAGGCGCAGATACCCGTTCACGCCCTTGCCGAAGCAGGGCCCTTGCAGCGGAGCCCAGTTCCAGAAGCCGTAGACCTGTTTGGCGTCGGGCGGCGGCTGGATGGCGATGTTCCAGACGATCGTGGCCGTCTGCTCCACGCAGTACTGCGCGTCTCCCTGCCACACCAGCTGGACCACGCGGCCCTGCACCGTGCTGGGCGCGATCTGGATGTTGAGCCAGATCAGGGTGTCCGGGGACAGGCTCTGGATGTTGTCCTGGTCGAGGGGCGACAAGAACTGGATCGACGGCGCGGTAGGCTGCGTGTCGACGACGACGTTCACACTCGCCTGGGCCTCGAGGCCGTAGTTGTCGGCGACGGTGACGGTGAGCGTGCGCGCGCCGGGCGTACCGAACACGACGTTCGTGGGCTTGGCGCCCGCCTTGGGGAAGTTGTCGCTGCCGTCACTGCTCGCCCACGTGTACGTGATGATCTTGCCCTGCCCGGTGAGCCAGGTCTGTGCCTCCACCGCGTCGTTGTACGTGATCCCGGTGATGAAATGCTGGCCGCCCGTCGGCTTCAGGATCGTCGCCGTGGGCGGATTGTTCACGAGCCGGAAATCCACGCTCGTTCGCGTCGTGGCACCGTCCAGATCGGTGGCGATCGCGGTGACGTAGTTCGACCCGGTGTCGCTGAACGCGTAGGTGGTGTTGGCGCCGCTCGCGACGGTGATCCCGTTCATCTCCCATTCCACGGTGCAGCACGGCGTGCCGTCCTGGAGATCAGACGCGGTGGCGTGCAGCGCCGTGCCGGACAGGAGATTGAGATCGAAATCCAGCGTGGCGTTCTGCGTGGGATACGTGATCTGCACGCTGGGCGGGACGTTGTGGTGATAGGCCACGAAGCCGCCCTGGCCCTTCCCCGCGAAAACGCCGCCGCCCGGCTCCTGGTTGAACAGGTAGCCGGCGAACTGTTTGTTGCCGACCAGCATGCTGTACACGTTGTCGGGCCGGCTGAGGCTCACGAGCCCGGTCACGACGGACGTGTTGTTGCTGTTGAATTCCTTGAACTGTCCGTGGATGCTCCAGTCGCTCGAGTCCACGGAGGTAATGCGCATCGTGCCCCACGTGCCGTCGATGTTCGTGTCCCAGCTCCCGAGATAGGCGGTGAGGCTCGGCGCGGGAGCAGGTGTGGGCACGAGGTAATCGCCCTTGCGGCCGTAGAACCCGTAGGTGCGGCCGTCGCGGTTGTCCAGGTAGCTGCCGGCCAGGTACGTGGGATGGTTCAGGCCGTCGTTCATGATGAGGCCGGTGAAGTGCAGGCCGCTGATGTCGTCGATCGAGCGAGCCCCACTGTTGCCCCAGTCGATGTACGCGTCGATCTGATTGCCGACGATCGTACCGTTGACGCGCCGCGCGACGTTGTCCGGACCGAAGTAGGTGCCGAGTCGATAGTCGTCCGACCCGTTGATCTGTCCCACGTATCCGGGGATGTGGTAGATGTCGAGGCGGCCATGCAGGCCGTCGTGGTCGAGGTTCCAGCGGCCGAGAAAGCGCTGCTCGGCGGGGAGCGCGGCGTTGGGAGGCGCGACGGCCATCACGACGGACGCGTCGAAGATGCCCGGTACCTTCGTGCCGTCCTTCCTCGTGACCTGCGTCGTCGCCCAGTCGTAGCTGAACCAGACATAGCCAGAGTCGCCGACGTCCGTCCCCCAAGAATTCTTCACCCGGAAGGCCTTGAGACTGTCCGCGTAGCCCACCATCAGCATGACGTGCCCGTCGAGCACCGTGTCTCCCGGCATCCACACGCCGTTCACCGTCTTGCTGTTCTTGGTTACGCGGAAGCCGAACGCGATTTCGTGGCCGGCGGCCAGCTGCGTCTTGTACCACGTGACGGACTCGAGGTCGCTCCCGGACGCGTAGGCCACTTGCGTCGGCCGATAGCGGGCGGAGTCGAGCGCGGCCTGTGGGAACACGGTCCAACCGAACGTCCCGGGAATCTTGTAGACGGCGTAGTCGGCGTTGAGGTTGAAGTCGTCGATCGCGCGCTGCGACGAATTGTCGTCGAGGAACGGCACGTCGCCCTGCTGCGTCATGTTGCCCCAATCCTCGGGGTTGATGTAGGGCAACAGCGCCTCGGCAGGGATGCCGAGCTTGCCGCTCGAGAACACCCGCAGGATCCACCCCGCGTTCCCGCCACTCCACACACCCGGGGGATTCTCCGTTTGGCTGGGCGCGCGATTGAGGTACAGCGCCATCATCTTGCTGACGAGATTCGTGTACTCCTCCGACAGATCGAGCGACACGCCGTAGGTCCGCTTGTATTCGGCCTCGAGGGCCGCGACGGCAGCGAACGCGAAGCACGTCCCGCGCGGATTCTGATCTTTGACAGGCGACTGGTACTGGCGCAGGCTCACGCTCGCGGGGAGCACCATCGCGACGGGGGCCGACGCGGCGATCGCGCTCTGGGGCGGCGGGAACTGCTGCAGCAGGCTTTCCACCTGGGCCATGTCGATGAGCTGCACTCGCTCGCCGTTGGCGAGCACCAGTCCCGGCTTCCCGTCGACCGTGGTCGTCGCCACGATGCCCGGTCCGAGACTATCGAGGTTCGGAGTGGGCGGAGGTCCGTTGGGAGGACCCGCCGCATCCTTGGCGCAGGCTGAGAGGGTGAGCCCGAGGGTGGCCGCGAGCGCGGCGCGAATGATCGTGTCCATGGGGCCAGACTACGGCGCCCCCGTCCCGCCACGGTCCCCGACCTGTCCTCCGCCGGCGTCTCGCCGTCCCTTGCGAGGTCACGGCAAGGTCGTAGGATAGACCCACCCGATGGTACGCCTCCAACTGCTCGGCGCGCTTGGACTTACCGGCGACGACGGACATGAGATCCGCCCCGTGCTGGCGCAGCCCAAGCGGTTCGCCCTTCTCGCCTACCTGGCCCTCGCGGAGCCCCGTGGCTTCCGGCGCCGCGACGGCTTGCTCCCGCTCTTCTGGCCCGAAACCGCCGGGGAGCCCGCGCGGGCGTCGCTGCGGCGCTCCCTGCACTTCCTGCGTTCGCACCTCGGTGAGGGAGTCATCGTCACCCGAGGGGAAGAAGAGGTCGACATCGCGGCCGATCATTTGATCTGCGACGTCCGCACGTTCGAGGAGCACCTGGCCGCGAATCGCGAAGCCGAGGCGCTCGCGCTGTATCACGGCGATCTGCTGGCGGGTTTCTTCGTGGCCGACGCGGCGCCCGAGCTGGACGAGTGGATCGAACGCGCGCGGCGCCGCTATCGCGAAGCGGCGTTCGCAGCCGCTGAGCGGCTGGCCGATCGCGAAGATGCGGCCGGCCGCGCGTCCACCGCGCGCTTCTGGTCCGAGCGGGCGCTCGATCTACAGCCGCTGTCGGAGTCGGCCCTGTTGCGCATGCTGCGCGTGCTCGATCGCGCCGGCGAGCGCGTCGAGGCGCTGCGCCGCTACGACGACGTCGCGCGCCGGCTCAAAGCGGAGCTGGGGGTCGAGCCGGGCCCCGAGCTGCGACGCGCGTGGCAGTCGCTGCGCGAGCGACGTCCCACGCCGGCGGCTGCTCCATCCGACCCGTCACCCTCACCACCTCCACACGCCCCGATCACCCCCCCCCCCCC
>DATHDT010000159.1:0-5713 GCA_035318905.1 Gemmatimonadales bacterium
CACCGCGTCGTCGGCGGGCGGGCGCCAGCCGAACATCCGGAAGCGGGCGATCCGTCCGCGCACGGACTGCTGCCAGCGGTAGCCGCGCTCTGCGAAGTCGCGCGCCCGGGCGAGCCAGCGGTAACGGCTGCGGACCCAGCGATACTTCGTTTGGTCGAGCTCGGCCCCGAACTTCGTCTTGAATTCTCCGAGCCCCATGAAGTCGAACGTGTCGCACCCCGCGGCCATCGCCCGCGTCATGACGGTCCAGGTGAGGAGCTCGGTGGGCCGGTACCAACGGTGCGCCGTCCGGTGGGCCCACGACCACAGCAACAGCTCCCGGTCGTCGATCGTGAACAACCCGGTGGCGATGTTCACGCCCTCGGGGAGGTACACGGAAACGGCCAGCAGCTTCCCGGCCGCGTGCATGTGGCGGAAGAACTCGCGTGCGCGCTCCGGCCCGAACGAGACGGTATTGCCGCCGCGCACGAAGACCTCGTGCAACTGCGCGTAGTGCTCGGTCACGATGGCTTCGTCGTCCTCGATCCGGGCGACGAGCCCGAGCTTGGCGGCGCGCTTGATGTTCCGGCGCGCGCTCTCCTTCAGCGCCTTCATCATCCGGGCTTCGTCGCCCGGGTAGAGCTTGGCGCGGTACGTGGGCACCGACTCGGCGTGAAACCCGAGGGCCTGCATCGGGCCGGCGTCGAGATGGCCACTCAACAGCTCCACGTGGTGGACCCGGTGGCGGCGCTCGAGGAAAGGCACGAGCGCGCCGATCAGCGCGTCGGTCGACACGCGGGCCGGGTCGAACACCGGCCCCATGGCGGGGGTCTGCCAGCCAGGGAGCGGCGAGCCGTACAGCCGGAGCAGGCCGATCCGCGCCAGCAGGCCGGGGATGGCGCCGACGACCTCGCCGCCTCGCTCGAACACGAGGTACAACGGGGTGCCGTGGCCGCACGCCTCGAGCCACTCGATCCAGGCGCGCTTATGGACGATGCGGCAGTTGGGGAAGCGCGCGACCAGTTGGTCCCACGCGCCCCGTTCGGCCTCCGTCGCCGGCCGGACGGTTACCATGACGGCTTGCGGCATCTCGCCTCGATCACGTGTTCGCGGCGCGCCGCGTGAATCTGCATGGCGCCGAGCCTCGCGAGGGTGAGTCGAATCTGTTCGGCGGTCCGCATCCGCTTGAAGCGGTCGGTGAGCTCGTCGTACGTGTCGAGCCGGCACCAGTCCTGGTGTTGCGCCCGGGTCAGCTGGGGATAGATGTGACAGTACGCCAGGCAAGGAGAGACACGACTCAAGAGCGTCTGCAGGGGACGGGCGTGCCGCACGGCCCAGTGCATGGGGAAGAACACTCGCACCAAGGCATCGGTGATGCGCCGGGCGCGCGCCGGCGACAGCCGCTTCAGCACCATCCGGTAGAAGGGCGTGAGCTTCGTCAGCCGGGACAGGGTCCACGTGTAGTGGTCGACCACGAGCTGTCCCCCTGGCGCCACCATGCGCCAGAGTGCGGCGATACTCTCCTCCGGCGACGGAGTATGCTGGAGCACGCCGAGGCACAGCACGACGTCGAACGATCCTGGGGGGAAGGGCAGGGCCCGAAGGTCCGCCTGCGCCACCGTGTAGTTGGCGCGTTCGCCGATGTTGCGTCGATTGGCGTCCACGGCATCGCTCAGGTCGATGGAGTGGACCATCGCGCCCGCGCGGACCAACAACTCGGTGAAGCGGCCGGCGCCACAGCCGGCCTCGAGCACCCGCAGACCCGCGAACTGCGCGAGGGGCATGCCCGCGCACCGCACCAGGCGCTCCTCCGAGAGGCGCGCGCCCGTGCGACTGTCGAGCTGCGTGTGAGAATGCTGGTTCCACTGCAGCCCGAACGCTTCGGCGTAATTGTCGGACACGACGAAGCGCGGGATGCCGCGGACCAATGGCACGCGCTCGCCGGCCACGGACACGAGGGCGTCCCCCTCCCGCCAGAGCGGTGCTCCGGTGCGGGGAGAAATGAATCCGACCATCGCGGTGGCCGCAGCCTCCCGACCCGAGGGCGTGGGCTTCAACACGGCCATTTCCTGTTCCTGTGGATGCACGACGGACCTGCATCGCAGGACCCGTACGCCAAGGATCGATCCCCTAACCCCTGCCAGGCGAGCGGGTTACGCCCCAGTTGTGCGCCCAGGCGCACGCCGCGTGTCTCAGCTGCGTTACACATGTGCGAGTTCCGGGGCTTGATGCCCGTTCGTACCGGCGAGCACCGACCGGTAGATGCCGATGACGCGTTCGGTGAGGAGGCGCTCGTCGAGCTGACACGCCGCTTCGCGGCCACGCCCTTGCGACCGGTCGCCTCGCCCCAGGGTGCGTTCGAGGGCCGCGGCGATCGCGGGCGGGGAATCGTCCGCGCACACCTCGCACCCCGGGATGCCCTGGAGGCGGAGCGGCACGTCCGCTACTGGCACCGACACCACGGGGAGATCGCAGGCCAAGGCTTCCTTGACCGCGTTGGGGGAGCCCTCTTCCCGGGACGTGAATACCAGCGCGTCGCACGCGCTCATGTAGAACGGCATTTCTTCGTGCGGCACGCGCCAGCCGATCACCAGCTCGGCAGGCAGGGTGCAGTTCAGCAACTCGACGGCCTGACGCGCCAGATCGTACCGCTTGCGCGGGTCACCTGGGTCGTCCACGAAGAGGACACGGCGTTCCTCGTTCGGCTAACCGAGGTGCGCGCGCGCCTCCGCCCTCGGGATGCAGCGAAACAGGTCGAGGTCGAGGCCCGAAGGCACGATGTGAGTCGCGACACCGTTCGTGAGGTACTGCTTCAAGTGCGCGGACACGAGAATCGCGGCGTCGGCTCGGCGCGCCACCCGTCGCGACAGCCATTGCAGCAGCCGGCCAGCCGGCGTCGGGCGCCCGTTCGGGCCGAGGATCCCGAACAGGTCGTCGCCCCGGAACGTCACGACGAGCGGCAGGCGCTTGGGAAGGGCGAGCAGACCGCTCTGACCGAATTGGGCGTGGACGAGGTCATAACGCCGCGCTCCCCGGCCGACGAGGCGACGCTGCAGCCGCGCCCATGCGGCGAGGTAGCGCAACGGGCGTCTGCCGCCGCGGAACGAGAACACGTCGACGTCCACGCCCGCGGCCCGCAGGAAGCGCACTTGACGCGCGATGAAGTGCGCCGTGTGCTTCGGGTCACTGGCCCACTCGCTGGTGATCATGAGAACCCGCAGGGCGCTGGCGCTTGCGCTCATAAGGGCCTACTCGGCGCGGGACGCGGCACGCGGCCGGGGGGGGGGGCCAGCGCGGTCCGCTGGTGATCCTCCAGATATGCGATGAAGGCGTTGTCGATGTCGCCCTTGTCGAACAGCCGCTCCACCGTGCGCCGCCCGTTGGCCCCCAGCTCCTGCCGGAGGGCCGGGTCGGCCGACAGCGTGCGCAACGCGTTCACGAGGCCGGGCCCATCGCCTGGGGCGACCACGATCCCCGCCCGATTGTCGCGCACGAACGCCGCCGGCTCGCCTGCGGCGACGAGGATCACCGGCCGGCCGCTGGCCATCGCTTCGTACAACTTGGACGGCGTCGCGCCGGGAATGTGCGTAGCGAGAGGCACGAGCAGGATGTCGGCCGCGGCGACGAGCGGCGGGATCTGGTCGCTCGGGAGCGGAGGCAGAAAGCGCACATTGCGCAGGTCGCGCGCCTGCGCCCGCTGCGTGAGTTTTTCCTTCGCGGGCCCGTCGCCCACCAGCACCATCCGGAGGTTGGTGTCGGCGCCCAGCGTCTCCGCCGCCTCCAACACCTGGTCGAGGCCTTGGGCGAGCCCGTGCAGACCGGCGTACAGCGCGATGCAGCCGTCGGCTTCGCCCGCCGCGAGGGTCGCGCGCGCCGCGGCGGTGCGGCGCGCGGGGTGAAAGGCGCGCGTGTTCACGCCGTTCGAGAAGTGATAGGTGCGGCACCGTGGAAACCGCTCCGCGATACTGTCGACAATCGCCTTCGTCTGTCCGCTGACCACGGCGGCGCGCCGGTAGCAGAGGCCTTCCAGCCAGGCCGCGACGCGATGCGCGATGCTGCCCGCGCGGACCACGCCGAGGCGCACGGCGGTCTCGGGCCACAGATCGGACACGTTGAAGACCATCGCGGCACGCGTGCGCCAGCTGAGCCAGAGCCCGGTGAACCCCAGGAACAGCGGCGGGCTCTCCACGATGAGGTAGTCACAGCGGCGCAGCAGGAAGGTGCCCATGATGCCGGCGGAGCACGCGAATGAGAAGTAATTCGCGAGCCGGCCGAGGAAATCCGCCCGCTGCGTGGGGAAGACCGCTGTGCGGATGATCTGCACGCCGTCGCGACGCTCGCGCTGCAGGAGGCCACCGTACCCGGGATAGATTTTTCCGACGGGATAGCTCGGCATGGCGGTCAGCACCGTGACTTCGTGGCCGCGGCGCACCAGCGCATTGGCGAGCTCGGACAGGCGCGCCTGCGGCGCGCCGATCTCGGGCGGATAGTACTGGGTGAGGATGGTGACTCTCATGCCGAGCCCCCCCCCCGTTCCCCTGCGCCAGGACGGACCGGTACACACCGATCACGCGCTCGGTGATGACGTGCTCGTCCAGCTCGCGCACCCGCTCTCGACCGGCGGTCCGCTCGCCCCGATTCAGCGTGCGCACCAGGGCGGCCGCGATCGTCGCCGGCTGGTCGTCGGCGCACACCTCGCACCCCGCCAGGCCGCGCAACCGTTCCGACACATCGCCGACCGCCACCGACACGACCGGGAGATTGCAGGCCAGCGCCTCCTTGACGACGTTGGGCGATCCCTCTTGGCGCGACGTGAACACCAACGCGTCGCAGGCATTCATGAAGTACGGGATCTGATCGTGCGGCACGGCCCAGCCCAGCACCAGCTCCGCCGGCACCGTCCGCTGGACGATCTCCATTGCCCGGCGCGCCAGGTCGAAGCGCTTGCGCGAAGAGGTCGGGCTCCCCACGAACAGCACCATGGGCTGATCGAGCGGGAAGTTCAGGTGGCGACGCGCCTCGGCCTGCGGGATGATCCGGAACCGCTCGAAGTCGACGCCCGAGGGAATCACGTGGGGCTGTGCCTGGCGGTGCAGGAGCGCCTTCATGTGCGCCGAGACGACGATCGTCGCGTCGGCACGCCGGGCCACGGCGCGGGACAGCATCGGGAGCAGGCGGCCGGCCGCCGTCAGACGACCGGTCGTCTTGTGCAGGACTCCCTCCAGATCGTCCCCCCTGAAGGTGACGACCAGGGGCAGGCGCTTCGGCAGCGCCAGGAGCCCGCTTTGCCCGAACTGGGCGTGGACGAGGTCGTACCGCTCGCCGCGCAGGTGGCGTTGGATGCTGAACCATGCCGAGGCGTATCGCAGGGGATTCCCGCCGCCGTGGAACCGAAACACATCCACGCTGACGCCGGCCGACCGCAGGAAGTCCACCTGGCGGGGGATGAACGTGGCGGTCCCCCCCCAGCTGGCGTGATCGGGCCAGTCGCTCGTGATCATGAGTACGCGGATCGGCGCGGCCATCTAGTTCGCTCCCGGCCGCGCGCGGGTGGTCCGGCGCACGTAGTACCGATACAGCAGCGGCAGGCCCGCGCGGGCGAGCCCCTTCAGGCGGCGTACCATGAGCGCGCTGGTCCACCCACGGAACTGCGCCAGCTCGCGGATCCGGTCGGGGGTCGTCCCCACTTTGGGGCTGAAGCGCCCGAGCACGCGACACCCGTTGAGCGACCGCG
>DATHDT010000160.1:0-3474 GCA_035318905.1 Gemmatimonadales bacterium
GCCGTCACAGGCTCGAGCCAGTGATGCAGCCAGGCGTGACCGCTCCACAGCTCGGGGACGTTGATCATGCCCCCCGCGATGGACAAAAGGCCCAACACGACCAACGGGGCCGTCATGATCCACGGCGCTTCATGCAGGTGCGCCTCGGCGTCCGCTCCGGTGCGGTTCGGACCGTGGAACGTGTAGATCATCAGCCGGGTCATGTAGAACGCGGTCAGCAGCGCCGCCGCGAGGCCGAGACCCCAGAACGCGTACCAGGCGGGTTGCACGGTGCCGCGCGTGAACGCGGCCGCCAGGATCTCATCCTTCGAGAAGAACCCGGAGAGGGGCGGCACGCCGGCGATCGCGAGCGTGGCGATCCACATCAGCGCCGCCGTCCACGGCATGTGGCGGCGCAGGCCGCCCATGTTGCGCATGTCCTGGGCGTCCTCGTGCGAGTGGGTTGCGTGATACGCGTGATGCATCGCGTAGATCACGCTGCCCGAGCCGAGGAACAGCAAGGCCTTGAAGAAGGCGTGCGTCACGAGGTGGAAGACCCCCGCCGCCATCGCCCCGGTGCCGACGCCCACGAACATGTAGCCGAGCTGCGAAATCGTGGAGTACGCGAGGACGCGCTTGATGTCCCACTGCTTCAGGGCGATCGTCGCGGCGAACAGGGCCGTCAGCGCGCCGACGCCGGCGACCACGGCGCCCGAGATCGGCGCCAGGGCGAAGAGGATATTGCAGCGCGCCACGAGGTACACGCCCGCCGTGACCATCGTGGCCGCATGGATCAAGGCCGACACGGGCGTCGGGCCCTGCATGGCGTCCGGGAGCCACGTGTACAGGGGGATCTGCGCGGATTTGCCGGTGCAGCCGAGGAACAGGAACAGCGTGATCGCCGTGACGGCCCCGCCGCCCGTGGCGAGCAGCGTCGGCGCCCGCGAGAACACCTCGCGGAAGTCGAGCGAGCCCGTCGCCCAGAAGATGATGAACATGGCGACGAGGAACCCGAAGTCGCCGATGCGGTTGACGATGAAGGCCTTCTTCCCCGCGTCGGCGTTGACCTTCTCGTTGAACCAGAAGCCGATGAGCAGGTAGCTGCACAGGCCCACGCCCTCCCAGCCGACGAACATCAGCGGGAAGTTCGCGCCGAGCACCAGGACCAGCATGAAGAAGATGAACAGGTTCAGATACGCGAAGTAGCGCGCGTATCCTGCGTCCGCCTTCATGTAACCGACGCTGAACAGATGGATGAGCGAGCCGACGCCGGTGACGACGAGCACCATCACCGCCGAGAGCTGGTCCACCTGGAGCGCGACGTCCACCTGCAGGGTGCCGACGGGCATCCACGACCAGTATTGCTGCACGACGGGCGCCTCGGCGTCGAGCCCCGCAAAGGCGCTCACGACGGCCACGGCGACCGCAAACGCGCCCACGAGGACGCCGACGCCGATCACCGTGACGGCGGCCTTCGCGGTCGGGCGCCACAGCGCGAGCGCCCCGTTCAGGACAAATCCCGCCAGCGCCAATGCCGGCGCGAGCCAGATGAGGTCGACCGCGGTTCCCGTCATCAGCCTTTGAGGATGTTGATGTTCTGCAAGTTCACCGTCTGCTTGTGGCGATAGACGGCGAGGATGATCGCGAGTCCGACGGCGGCTTCCGCTGCCGCCACCGCCATCACGAAGAAGACGAACACTTGCCCCCCCACGCCGAGACGCTGCGCCAGCGCGACGAACGTCAGGTTCACGGCGTTGAGCATCAGCTCGACGCACATGAAGATCACGATTGCGTTGCGGCGCAGCAGCACGCCGGCGACGCCGAGCGTGAACAGCACGGCCGAGATGACGAGGGCGGGCTCGAGCAGCACGCTAGAGTTTCCGCTTCGCCAGCACCACCGCGCCGACGATCGCGGCGAGGAGGAGCAGGCTGGTGATCTCGAACGGGATCAGATAGGCGTCGAACAAGGGGCCGGCGACCGACGCCACCATGCCCTGCTGCTGCATCGCCGCCATCGTGCCCTCGGGGAGCTGAATGGCCGCGGGGGGCGCCGCGTGCCCAAGCACGCGCAGCTGCAGCAGCAGCGTGCCCGCGAGCAGGGCGCCGATCCCGAGTCCCACTGGCCCCTTCAGGTCGGTCGGCCCCGGGCGTCCCAGGTTGAGCAGCATGATCACGAAGAGGAACAGCACCATGATGGCGCCGGCGTAAACGAGCACCTGCAGTGCCGCGATGAATTGCGCGTCCAGCAGGACGTACATCGCCGCGAGTGCGAACAGCGTGACGACGAGCCAGAGCGCGCTCCCCACAGGACTGCGCCGAGTGATACACAGCAGGCCCGCAGCCATCGCCACGACGCCGAAGATCCAGAAGAACGTCAGCGTCACGCGCTACTCACCCTTCGGGTCGGAGGGGTCCCACAGCGTCGACACCGGGTGCGTCTGGGCGCAGAGCCGCTCGAGGTCGTACACGAAGCGGTCGCGCGAGTACTCGGAGTTCTCGTAGTGCACGCCGACGTGGATCGCCTCCTCGGGGCACACTTCCTGGCAGTAGCCGCAGAACACGCACCGGAACTCGTCGATCTCGTAGATCAGCGGATAGCGGTGCCCGTTTTCGTCTTCGCCGGGGACCAGCTTGATGCAGTTGGCCGGACAGATCTGCGGGCAGAGGCCACAGGCGACGCACTTGGCCCTGCCCTGCTCGTCGGTCAGCATGCGGTGCGTGCCGCGCCAGCGCGACGACAACGTCCAGTCGTCGGTCGCCCGCTGCTCGGGATACTGCATCGTGACCTTCTTCCGGAAGATGTGGCTGAAGGTCAGCGCCATCCCGCTGAGCGTGGCGCGCAGATACGACGTTTCCTTCGTCGGTCGCTTCAATACCTTCACGCCGATAGCCATCAGGCCGCCTCCTCCGTCACAGAGCCCGACACAATCCGGCCGCGGTCGAGCCACCCGACGACGGCGACGAGCAGGACCAGGTTGACCGCGCCGAGCGCGAGGGTGAACGGCGTCCCATACGTCCAGCCGAGCTGGGCGTGCAGATACCAGACGGCCGTGGCGATCACGGCGAGATACGCGAGCGCGAGGGGCAGCAGCACCTTCCAGCCCAGCGCCATCAGCTGGTCGTAGCGGAACCGCGGCAGCGTCCAGCGGATCCAGATGTACGTGAAGAGGAAGAACCCGGTCTTGGCGCCGAATGCCGCCAGCGTCGCCAGCGTCTTGAGCACGCTTGGGTCGCCGGTCGAGTCCCACGAGGTGAACGGGATGTCCCACCCGCCGAAGAACAGCGTGGCCATCATCGCGGACGCCGTCACCATGTTCGAGTACTCCGCGATGTAGAACATCGAGAACTTCATCGCGCTGTACTCCGTGTGATAGCCCGCGATCAACTCTCCCTCGGCTTCCGGCAGGTCGAACGGCAAGCGGTTCGTCTCGGCGAGCGCGCTGATGAAGAAGATCAGGAACGCCAGCGTCAGCGAAATCACGAACCACCCGCCCT
>DATHDT010000161.1:0-5714 GCA_035318905.1 Gemmatimonadales bacterium
CGTCGCCTTCTACGCCGTCATTCGACGGTTTCTGTTCCACGGTTCCCTACTTACGCCTCATTTCTACGTTGTTGTCTCCCAACACCTTCCCACAATCCTTCCACTTCCCCACATCCACGCGTTTTTTTAGCCTCCACATTCGCTTTCCACATGCATTGTGGATAGTGGACAAACGCTGGAATCCCTACTCACCTAACAATTTGTGATGTGGAAAACTGCCACGATTTGCACCATCTGGCAGTGAATCCTATATTCCCCGAGTTGGATGACAGCCTAAATGGCGGCGGATGGTTCGCCGTCTCCTACACAACTCGGTTGCCCACCCGGGAGTCGCGAATGGCTCGGTCGAACGGCGGCAAGGCGAAGGCATTCTTTCGCACTACCCCTTCAGGCGCATTCGACCAGTATCTGCAAGACATCCAAAAACTCCCGCTGATCAAAGACCCCGCCGAAGAACGCAGACTCGCTCGTCGAGTGCAGCGCGGGGATGAAAAAGCCGCCGAACGTCTCGTCACCGCCAATCTTCGCTTCGTCATTTCCTACGTCAAAAAATATCAGGGCCACGGGCTAGACCTCTCCGAGCTAGTCGCCATCGGCAACGAGGGTCTCCTCAAGGCCGTCAAGAAATTCGATCCCGACCAGGGCGTGAAGTTCATTTCGTACGCTGTGTGGTGGGTTCGTCAGGCCGTCCTCAAGGCCCTCGCCGAGCAGACGCGCAGTGTCCGCATCCCGCTGAACCAGAACTCGCAGCTCATTCGCATGAGCCGCACTGAGACGTATCTGTCTCAAGAGCTGGGCCGGGAGCCGACGGACAACGAAATCGCGCAGGCGCTCGAAGACACCGTCGAGAACGTCCGCACGGCGCGCCGCATGACGGCTGCGGAGCTGTCGCTCGACGCGCCGGTCGATCGCTCCGACAAAGACGCCGCCACCCTCGGCGAGCGTTTTGCCGGCCAGGAAGGCGGCGAGATCGAGGAGCGCACCGACGGCAAGCTGATGCGCGAGTTCATCGATCGCATCTTCCAGAAATACCTGACGCCGCGCGAGCGCAAGATCCTCTATCTCTACTACGGCCTCGAAGAAGGCAGCGAGGCGATGACGCTCGAGAAGATCGGCGCCCTCATGGGCGTCACGCGCGAGCGCATTCGCCAGATTCGCGAAAGGGCATTCGAAAAACTCAGAGAATCACCGGATGGGAAGGCGCTTAAGGGCTTCTGGAGAGCCGCCTAGACGGCTAGGACTGAGGCAGACGCCTAGACGCTCAGACGCCTAGCGGGTTGCAGGTATGAGGGGCTAGGAAGGCATTCCTGGCCCCTTTGTCCTGACCACCGCTAGGCGTCTCGGCGTCTCGGCGTCTAGTTTATAGCATGCCTCGGGAACTCCCCATCTTTCCTCTACCATTGGTGCTTTTCCCCGGGGCCACCCAGCCCCTCCATATCTTTGAGCCCCGCTACCGTTCTCTTTTGTCCGATTCTTTGGATCAGGACCGTCGCTTCGGCATCGCGTACGCAGCCCCCGACAAGACGTCTGATCCAGCTCCCGGTGATGTCGGCTGCGTCGCGCACATCCTTACGACTCAGGCCCTTCCCGACGGCCGCTCCGACATCCTGACGACCGGCGAGCAGCGCTTCGTGCTCCTCGAATGGATGACGACCGACCGTCCCTACCGGATAGCGCGCGTCGAGGAGTTCTCGGACGACGAGAGCGATGACACGGAGTCCGAGAGCTTGGTCAGCAGCGTGCGGAAGGACTTCCTGCGCGTGATGGAAGCCCTGGAGCAGGAGCCCCCCGAGCTGCCGATCGATCCCGAAGCCCTGTCATTCCGGGTCGCCGCGTCCTTGGACCTCGACCCAGCCGCCAAGATCGCCCTGCTCTCGATTCGCACCACCACCGTCCGCTTGCGGCGCCTCGCGGCGCTGCTCCAGCCGCTCGCCGCCGACGCCGAGCGGCGCGCCGTGGTGCGCCACCGCGCCCGCGGCAACGGCAAGGGCGGCGCGCATCCGCAGATCGAGAAGGTCCCGCCGCCATGACCCGCACGACCCGCACGCCCCGCACGCCAAAGACCGCGCGCGACCTGGCAGGTGACCTCCGGGCAATCGTGGGCGAGCGCCACGTACGCGTCGCGGTCGCCGAGCGCGCGACCTACGCGATGGATGGCCTGCCCACGCACCGGCGCCTCCCCGATGTCGTCGTACTCCCTGGTACGCGCGAGGAAGTCATCGCCGTTATCCGTCTCCTCGCGGTGCACGGCATCCCGTTCGTCCCACGCGGTGCCGGCACGGGACTCTCGGGTGGCGCGCTCGCGGACGACGGGGCTGTCCTGATCGTGCTCACGCGCCTGTCCCGCATCCTGAAGGTCGACGCGAGGAATCGATCTGCCGTCGTTGAGCCGGGCGTTGTTAACGCCCGCCTGTCGGCAGCCACTCGGCCCCACGGGCTCCATTACGCGCCGGACCCGTCGAGCCAGAGCGCCTGCACCATCGGCGGCAACGTGGCCGAGAACGCCGGCGGGCCGCATTGCCTCAAGTACGGTGTCACCGCGAACCACATTCTCTCGCTCGAAGTCGTGCTCGCCACCGGAGAGACCGTCATCCTCGGCAGCCCGAGTGGGGAGCCGTGGGGACCCGACCTCGTCGGCCTCTTCGTGGGCTCGGAGGGCAACTTTGGCATCGCGACGCGTATCAGCGTGCGGCTCACCCCCCTGCCCCGCGCCGTCCGCACTCTGCTCGCCGACTTCATGGCGCTGCGCGCGGCGGGCGAAGGTGTCTCGGCCATCATCGCCTCAGGGATCGTGCCCGCCGCCCTGGAGATGATGGACCAGTCATGCGTCCAGGCGGTCGAGGACTCGGTGTACGCGGCGGGATACCCGCGCGACGCCGCCGCCGTCCTGCTCGTCGAGATCGACGGCGGCAACGCAGACGCTGTGATCGCGGAGACGGAGCTGGTGACCGAGATTCTGCGTAAATCTGGGGCGCGATCTGTGAGATCTGCGGCCAGCGAGCCCGAGCGCGAACGCCTCTGGCAGGGCCGCAAGAAGGCCTTCGGCGCCATGGGCCGCCTGTCGCGCGACTTGGTGGTGCAAGACGCCGTCGTCCCCCGCTCCGCACTCCCCGACGTGCTCGAGACGATCGCGGGCATCGCGGCTCGGCACCGGCTCGTCGTCAGCAATGTGTTTCACGCCGGGGACGGCAACCTCCACCCCAACATCTCTTTCGACGCAACCGACGAGGGAATGCGGACCCGCGTCGAGGAGGCGAGCGCCGAGATCATGGCCGCCTGCATCGCTGTGGGCGGCACGATTACGGGCGAGCACGGCGTCGGCCTCGACAAGCTGCGCTATATGCCATTGATCTTCGATGCGGAGTCGCTCGGGGCGATGCTGGCGGTGCGGCGCGTCTTTGACCCGGAAGGACGGGTCAATCCTGGAAAAGTGGTGCCCGTTCATGCATGTCGGGAGTGGACCCGTCGGACTGACCCCGGGCGCAAGCCCGGGGTTGGACCAAAACCCGACCCGGATGGATCTGGTGATCAGGGAGGTTTGGGCGGTCCGGGTGGTTCTGGATCTGGTGATCAGGGAGGTCTGGGTGGTCCGGGTGGTTTTGGATCTGGTGATCAGGGAGGTTTGGGTGGTCCGGGTGGTTTTGGTGATCCCCGGGCTGGCGCCCGGGGTCAGTTAGTCTCATGACCATCCTCGAAAAGGTGACCGCCCTGCTCGGCGAAGGCGCCGTCCTCGAGACCGGCACCGACCGCGTGCCCCGCATCGCTCCCGGCTCCCCCGACGCCGTCGCTCTCCTCATGGGCACCGCGCACCAGGAGGGCTGGCGCGTTCGGATCGAAGGTGCCGGCACCTGGCTGCCGAGCGACGCGCCCGCGGATCTCGCACTGACGACGCGCCGGCTGGACCGGGTCCCCGCCGTCGAGCCGCAGGACCTCACGGCGACTGCCGAGGCGGGGATCGGCCTCGATCAGCTGCGCCAGCAGCTTGCCGACCGCGGCGCCTGGCTCGCCATCGATCCCCCCGGCCTCGCCGGCCGGACGCTCGGGTCCGTCATCGCGACCGCAACCGCCGGGCCGCTACGCCAGGGATTCGGTCCTGTGAAGGATCATCTCCTGGGGGTCACGTTCGTGACGGGCGACGGCCGCATGGTGCAGAGCGGCGGCCGCGTGATGAAGAACGTGGCCGGCTACGATCTCACTCGACTGCAGGCCGGTGGTTTCGGCGCATTCGGCGTGATCGTCCTCGTGCACCTGCGACTGCGCGCGCTGCCGCGCGTCGACGTGACGCACGTCCTCGAGGGCTCGCGCGACGAGCTCACACCAGTCGCCGAGGAAATCGCCGCTGCCGGCCAGACGCCGGCCGCGTTGGAGCTCGTCTCTCCAGCCCTGGCTCGGCGTGATCGGTGGGTGCTGGCCGTGCGCCTCGTCGGATCGCCGGCACTCGTCGCCGCCGACGAGACCGGGCTCGGCCGCTTTGCCAAACTTCGGGCCGAAGAAGCCCACGGCTTCTGGATGCGGCTGGCGGAAGGGTTCGCGGTGCGGCCCGTGACGTTCCGCATCGGCGGTGTGCCCGCGGCCAGCGACGAGCTGCTCGACCTGCTCCAGCATCAGCTCGGCGACGAATGGATCTCGGCCGCGCCCGCCGCGGGCGCCATCCGCTGGAGCGGCGACACGACGGCCGACCGGCTGCAGCGGCTGCGCCGCACGCTGGCAGCGCTCGAGGTGCCGCTCACGCTCGAGCGCGCGCCCTGGGCCGTGCGCACAGCAGTCGGCCACTTCGGCGCTTACCGCGAAGGCGCGGGCCCGCTCGTCGCGGGACTGCGCCGCACATTCGACCCCGGCGGCGGGCTAGTCGTCGCGACCGACGGCGAATGACCGTAGCGGAGGCGCGGGGGCGGGGCGGCTTCGCTGGGCTCGACGCATGCGTCCACTGCGGGTTCTGCCTCCAGGCGTGTCCCACATTCCTCGCGACCGGCGACGAAGCCGACTCCCCGCGCGGCCGCATCGAGCTGATGCGCTCGCTCGAGCGTGGAGACCTCGCCCCGACAGACGCCGCGCTCGCCCTTCACATCGACCGCTGCCTCGGCTGCCGCGCCTGCGAGCCGGTATGCCCGTCGGGCGTGCACTACGGACACGGCCTCGAAACGGCCCGCGAGCGCATCGCGGCCGCCCGCGGCGTCCCCTGGCTCGTCCGGGCGGCGCTGTGGGCGCTCACGACGCCGGGAGTGTCGGGGGCGGTCTATTGGTTCGCACGCATGGCCAGGGCGACGGGACTCCCGCGGCTGTTCGCTGGGTGGGGGAGATTCCGGTTTGCCATGGGGATGCTTGGTGCCACAAAACCGAAAGGCGTGGGGAGGTGGGGACGTGGGAAGGAAGGGGCAGTTCCCACTTCCCCACGCCCCCACAAGCCCACGCCTGTGTTTCTCTTCCGCGGTTGCGTAATGGACGGCCTCTTCCGTCACGTGCATGGCGCTACGATCCGTACTCTACAGGTCAACGGGTATGAGGTCCGCGAAGTCGAGGGGCAAGTTTGCTGCGGTGCGCTGCACGCGCACGCGGGACTCGGTGACGCGGCACGGGAGCTGGCGCGCGCGAACATGGCGGCGTTCGGTGAGGGCGACGAGCCGATCGTCGTGAACAGCGCAGGATGCGGAGCCTTCATGAAGGAGTACGGCGGGTCGTTCTCGGCCCGGGTGCGCGATGTCACGGAGCTCTTG
>DATHDT010000162.1:0-7437 GCA_035318905.1 Gemmatimonadales bacterium
CGATTAGGTTAGCGTTCTTAACGCAGTTGGTTTTACTCTTGACGTAGATAACTCCAATGTGCAGCGCGCATAGCGACAATCGCCGCATCGAGTTGGCTGGTTGTTACGTAGGGCGCGGGGCCCAACCGGAGCAGGTCGCCGCGACAGTCTGTCCAGACGTCGTCCCGTCGCAACGTCGCCACCAGCTCTGCGGCGCGGGTCGCGCGAAATGACATGAAACCTGCGATCGCAGTGAGGGGTACGCCTGGCTCGTGATCCATCCCCGCCACGAGCCTGCCCGTTTGATGGTGGCTGAGCTCCCGGAGGTTCTCCGGTGTCAACCCCTGCTCCTCAAAAAACTTGAACACCGCCGCCCCGCGATAATGACTCGTGAAGTCGTACGTCGCCCCCGCAAACCGCGCCGGCCCCGGCCCATACTCCACCCGCCCACTCGGCGCCTTCGACAGATCCGTGAACTCGCTGAACCACCCCGTCACCACCGGCCGTAGCGTCGTATCAGCGGGAAAGCGCAGAAACGCATTGCCGGGCCCGAGCTGACAGTACTTGTAGCCACCTCCCACCACGTATGCCCGCTCCAGCCCCTCCTTCTTTAAGGAGAACGGCACGACGTTGAGCGCGTGGTACGCATCCACCAGCAGCTCGGCGCCGTGCCGCTCACACGCCTCGAGCACGGCCCGGAGATTCGGTACGATGTGCGCGTTGGTGTAGAGCACCGCCGAGACCAGTACCGCCGCCGTGCGATCATCCACCACCTTGGCGAGGCGCTCCGCGAGCGTCGCCGCCGGGGTCGCCTCCACCTTCACAACCTCGATCCCCTCCTCGGCCAACCGATCGAGCTGACGGCGGATCGTGTGAAACTCGCCGTCCGTGGTGATCAGCTTGGGGCGCTTGCTGAGGGGCAGGGCAGACAGGAACCGCACGACCAACTCGTGGGTGTTCGGTGCGAGCGCAATGCGATCGGGCGAATCGTCCATGAGTCGAGCAAAGCCGCGCCGCACTTCGTTCGCCTTCTCGAATGCGACGTCCCAGACATCGTCTACCAATTCCGCTGCGTCGAGCCAGGCTTGCTGCTGTGCTTCAAACGCCACATCGGGCCAAGCTTGGTGCGAGTGGCCGGTGAGGAGAATCCGGTCGGTGACGCGAAATCGACTGTAGTGCTTGGCGAGCGCTTCGGGGTTGATCACAGCTCGGATCTAATCGCCCAGAGATCGGGAAACGCCGGCTGATTGATCGTTGTCATCAGGTACTCAGCGCCCGCAGAACCTCCAGTCCCCGCCTTCGTCCCGATTGTCCGCTGCACCATCTTCACGTGCCGATAGCGCCACTCCATGAACCCTTCGTCCAGATCGACGAGGCGCTCGCAGATCTGCGATACGCTGTGATTCGTGCGGTAGACGTCGATCAGGATGCGTTGCAATTCCGGCGAAGGGGTGAGAGGCTCGCGCGGTACCGTGTACCCGTTGGCGGCGAGGTACGCGAGAAAGGCGTCCCACAGCGTCGGTTCTTTGAACCGCTTCTCAACTCTCTCCCGACTCACACTCCCCTCTGGGTATCGCTCGAACGACGGCCGAGCCTTCTTGCCCAGCACGAACTCGATCTCGCGAAACTGGTGCGACTGGAACCCGCTCCCCGATTCGAGCCGGTCCCGGAACGACAGGAAGTTGAGGGGCGTGATCGTCTCGAGGACGTCGATCTGCGCGACGAGCGTCTTGAGGATGGTAAGGATGCGCTTCAGCGTGTGACCCGCGAGCGCGGTGTCGTTGGCGCGCAGGCGGCGCTGCAGGTGGTCCAGCTCGTGCAGGACCTCCTTGAACCACAGCTCGTAGACTTGATGGATGATGACGAACAGCGTCTCGTCGTGCTCCAGCTCACCGGGGCGCGGCTGCTGGAGCGACAAGAGCTCGTCGAGCTTCAGGTAGCTCGCGTATGTGACCGGCAAATGGGGCTCCCTGTTGAGGCTCGGGAGCCTAAGCTAGCACCGCACGGAGAAGAGGTATAGCTGGCGTTGCGTCTGGTGTCGCGTCGCCTGGAACGCGAAGCCGAGGTGCTCGAACATCCGCTCCCAGGCGCGCAGCGGCATGGCCTGGGCGGGCCAGGGCTGAGCGCGGTCACGCAGCTCGCCGAGCAGCGAAGGATCGCCGGGAAGGCGGGCGAGTCGCGCCGCGAGAGCAGGATCGAGCCCCTGCAGCGCGTGTCGCAGGGGTTCGATGTCGCGGGTCAGCCGCGCGCGGAACGAGTCCCGCCAGGCGAACGACAACTCGGCCTGCTCGTCCGCGTCCTCGCCGTACACATCCTCGATGATCAGCATGCGGCCGCCGGGCTTCACGAGCTGGCGGCACAGCGCGAGGAACGCAGCCCGGTTCATAGCGCTGCCCTCCGTGAGCAGCGGCACCGTCTGGAGGAAGCGTGGCAGGAGCATAAAGTCGGCCCGAAGCCCTTGCAGGGCTTCGCCGATCGCTCGGCTGTCGAGCTCGAACGGAGCCGTGAACGTGGCGCCGTCCTGGAGGCCGGCACGGCTGAGCCGGCACGTCGCGATTGCCACGTCGGCTTCTGAGCGTTCAAATCCGTGGTAGACGGCGTCATGCCGCGTGGTGAGGGCGGCGAGCGTGAACGAGCCCGTCCCGCATCCGAACTCGATGATGCGCGGCCGGGCTACGGGGGCGCGCAGCTCCTCGGTCACGAGGTCGCGGAATACGTGATCGTCGAACATGTACGGTTGGAGCACATCACGGATCGCGGCTGCTCGCACGTCGTCGAAGACGCTCGCGCGCGAGCGCGACGCCGGAATCGTCGGTGGGCGAAGCGGGGCGCGCGGCTTGTACAGGCTCGGCGTCGTCACGCTGGGTGGAAGTGGCAATAAATGCGCCCATCGGCATGTGCGTGCCCCGAGGCGCTGGTCACCGTACTTGTGGCGGGCGCGCGGCACTTTGGGTAGCGCCGGCGCCACAGCGCGGTTAAGGGACGCTCCGGCCGTAGCTTACCCTGCGTCGCCGGTTGATTGAGGGGGGGCCCGCCGCTAGTTTCCTCCCGCACTGAGGACGGGTGGCCGAGTGGCTGAAGGCGCACGCTTGGAAAGCGTGTTAACGGGAAACCGTTACGTGGGTTCGAATCCCACCCTGTCCGTCCTGATAACAAAGGCGCCTAGACGCTCAGACGCCTAGCGGTGCGCAGGTTGTAGGCTGGAGGAAGTCTTGTCGTTGCTTTTCCTAGGCGTCTCGGCCTCTCGGCGTCTAGGCGTCTAGTCGTTCAGGACAGGTGGCCGAGTGGTTGAAGGCGCCGGTCTCGAAAACCGGTATGCCCGTAAGGGTATCGAGGGTTCGAATCCCTCCCTGTCCGTAGAACAACGACGCCGGAGGCCGGCGGAGGGCGGCGAACGATGGCGGAGGTTACTGCCCTGCCTCGCGCAACGACGCGTGGAGCTTCCAAGCGAGAAAGCGCGCCCGTCGTTGCTGTGCCTCAAGTTCAGCGTACACGTCGGGCCTGATGTACTCGAGTGCGGTCGCCACCTCGAGCGCATACTCGACCTCCGATAGGGACGCCACGGAGATGTCGAGAAATCGTCGGAACTCTCGGCGCCCCTTCCTCGTCGATCCCTCGACGATGTTCGCGGCCGCTGAAAAGGCCGCTCGGCGCACCTGCGACGTCAAACCGTAGAGCTCATGCTTGGGGAAGGATTGTGTTGCCTTGTACACATCCAGCACGAGCTTATGACACTCTTGCCACGCCAGGAGACGCCGGTACGGTGCCATGTGGTACCGAACCTAGGGTCGCGTGCGTCGCACAGTGACATCAATCGGACGCAGCGCGCATCCTTTCGCCGCCTTCCGCCGTCCTTCGCCGTCTTCCGCCGACCTGAATGAGTTTTTGGAGCATCGCAGCCATCGCATACGTCGTGGCGCGCACGGTCGTCGCGGGCGCGCTGCTCGTCCTCGCCATCCGGCGGCGCGCGTCCGGCGTCATGGCCGCGCACGCGGTTTCCGATGCGGCCGTGGCCCTGCTGGTGTTGGCGTACGCGCTCTACCCACTCAGGGCGGCGCTCGGATTGTTGGTCATTCCCCTCTTTCTTGTCTTTGTCTCGTGGGAGTTGCTCACGTTCACGCGGCGCCTCGACCTCCTGGGCGAAACGCCGGACTCGCAATTGTCCGACGCAGAGTTGCTGGGCGGAACGGCGAGCTGGTTCTGGGACGCCTTGAACGTCATTCCGGCGTTTGTCATCGGGGCGATGGTCGTGGGGAATGTTGTCTACCGGGGCGGAGTTGACCTGCCCGGGACGCCGTCGGCCCTGAGTTGCACGCCCGCGGAGGTCCACGCCGGCGATGACCTGATCCTCCGGATGCGGACGCCGCACGGCGATGAGCTCGGCGTCTTCACGCCGCGCCGCGGCTACCTGGTCCTCCGAGCGCCGGTCGCTGCCGGCTCGGTCCCGGAGGCTGAGCGCTTCGAGCATCAGGGCCTGCTGGCTCTTCCGACGGAATCGTTCAGCGGCCGCCGGAGTCGTGCGCCCTCCGCTGAGCCGGTCTTTGCCGACGCCGGCACCTACACGTTCAGCATGAGCGCGTACCGAGATCCGTCGTTGTCCATCACGTGCGTGGTGCGCTACGGGCCCTGAATCACACGGCTTCGATGAGACGGCGCAGCTCGGCGAAGCGTTGCTGCAGACGCCCGCGATCATCCACGTCGAGCTGCTTGCTGATGCCGGGCGGTAGGAACTGGCGATCCGTGCACTCCAGGACCGCGGCCACCTCCTGCATTTCCTTCTCGAGGCCCTGGGTCGACGGCAGGAATTGCCCGACGGCTTCGGCGAGCGCCTGACGCGTGATCGTCTCGCCGCCCGCCAGGAGCGAGAGCCGGAGCGCCCGACCCACGAGTCCCTCGATGTCCGCTCCCGAGAGCTGACCGATGTGCGGGATCGGGGGCAGGTCTTCCGGTGCCAATCGACTCTGCATTTTCTGCGCTAACGTGACGAACATCGCCCGGATTTCCTGCTCCTCAGTCGGATAGAACAACGGGATGTGGACCTCGGCCCGGCCCTGGCGTTTGATGTCGATCGGTAGCAGATCGGGACGAGCCGTGAGGAGCATCCACAGAATCGCGCCGCGGTAGCGGGTGTCGCCCATCTGGGTCGCGATCATGCCGAAGACGCGGCTCGACGTGCCGGAGTCGCCCTCCGCCTCGCGCGTGCCAAGCGCCGCGTCGGCTTCATCGATCACGACCATAACGGGCCCCATCGCCCGCAACACCGAGAGCACGCGCTCCAGGTTGCCTTCGGTCTCTCCGACGTACTTCGAGCGGAAGTTCTTGAGCATGACACAGGGGATCCCGATTTCGCCGGCGGTGCACTGCGCCAAGAAGGATTTTCCGGTGCCGACGGGGCCGCACAGCAGGTAGCCCATGGGCAGACTGGAGAGTCGGCCCTGTCGCAGCAGCTGGGCATCCTGCCGCAGGCGGCTCTTCGCCGCCTCGTGGCCGATCACCATGTCCAGGGTCCACTTGGGATCGATGAACTCGAGCAGACCCTGCGCCTGCTTCTCGATGAGGCGTTTCTTGAGATCGCGGAACAGGGTGGCGTCGAGTCGCTGCCCCGTCTCCATTGAGAACTTGACGAGGACCGAGAGATCGATGAGCGACACGCCCGCGGTGAGGTGTGCGAGCGTCGGCGCGTCGAAGTCCGAGAACGTCGCCGGATCGCGCGTGCCGAGTGTGAAGCGGATGAATCCCTCGCGCTCCGCCTCGGTGGGCAGCGGGACCTCGATCGGCGCGACGTGCGGGCTGCCGCTCAACCGCTCGCTCAGGTCGGCACGACGCTCGTCCAGGAGCACGAACGCCATCGGCATCTTCTTGATGTGCGGACTCTTCGCCCAGCTGAGCAGCGTGACGAGCATGCCCGCCACCCCGAAGCTCGTGCGTCCCGGCTCCCCGGTCGGGAACAGGAATGAGGCCTGGTCGATCAGCACGGCCAGACTGACCGCGCCCTTGGCCGCGCTGACGATGTTGGCGCGGACGAAGCGGTCCAGCAGCGCCAACACCACCGTGGGGTCGTTCTTGACCTCGCTCAGATCGGCGATCTTCTCGTTGGCGAGCGCCACCATCTTTTGGAGACGCTTTTCGTTGCGTCCGGCGAACGCGCGGAGGCCACGCCCCAGATCGTAGTGGAGCACGAGGTCCCACTTGCCGAACATCTGTTCGGCGAGGAAGTCCGCAATGGTGCCATAGCCGTCGTCGGGCGCCGCGCCGCGCCGCAGCAGATCATTGGTGTTGCCATGCAGGATGAAGGCGGACGTCGTGCCCGAGAAGCACAGTTCGGCAAGCTGGCGGGCCCACGGTGGGAACCACCCGGGGAAGGTACCTGCGCCCTCGAGCAGTGGGTCAGCCATCGGTCACCGTCCGTTTGGTCTGGTCGAGGATCGCGGGGACTTCGTCCAACTCGTCGGTGACACCGGTGAATTGCTGGAGCTGGCTCAACGTCGCTTCGGTGCGGTGCATGCTCTCCGCGGCCGCGTCCACCTGGCTGCTCAGCAGCGAGTTATCCTGCCGATTCGCCGCCAGTTCGATGAGTGCCTGGATCTTGGTCTCCACGCGGTCGAGCTCGATGGCAGCGAATTCGCCGTTTTTCTCGGCCTTCTCGTAGTTCTCGACGCGCTGCTCCGCGATCGTCACGCTCTCCTCCAGTGAACGGGCCACGCGGTCGTCGCCGGCAGCCTGCGCCGCGGGGAGTTTCTTCTTCAGGTCCTCGAGCCGCTTCTTGAGCTCGGCGCTGGTGGTCGACCCCAGGAAACGGCGCAGCGAGTTCTGCTGGCCGAGCAGCCGCAGGAACCCGTACAACAGACGATCGAGCGCCGGGGTCCAGAGGTCGATCGTCTCGGCGGCGGACTCCGGTCGCGCGGCCTGGGCGATCGACCGCATCTCGAGGCAGCGGCGGCGCAACGCCGTGAAGCGCTGCTGCGCGTCCGCCGACAGACCCGTGAGCAGCTCGGCGACGGAGCGCTGCCGCGCGCTGCCCTGCGCCGCTCGGGCGGCGGCGGCGAGCTGTGCGTCCACCGCCTCCCGGAACCGGGGGAGCGACACCAGGGCGCCGAGGTAGAGCAGCTCGCCGGCCCCGAGCAACGGCAGCAGCACGTCGGGCCAGGGCGACAGGAGCGAGGCCGCCGCACCGCCCAGGAGCACGAGCAGGTTCCACGGTGTGACGAGCGCATGCTTCAGGTAGTCGAGCATGCCGGCCCGGCTCACTGCGGGGGTGGGCATCAATCTCCCGCGCGCGTCGAGGGCTCGAGTTGCTCGATCGTGTCACGCAGGCTGAAGACGACGCGGAGGAACTCCGGCTCGCGCTGCATCACGTGGGCGGGGCGGTCCGGCGGAGGCACCTTCACCTCCTTGAGGATCGTTCCCGGCGCCGACGAGATGACGTACGTCCGGTCGCCGAGGTAGACGGCTTCTTCG
>DATHDT010000163.1:0-9574 GCA_035318905.1 Gemmatimonadales bacterium
GCGTGTAGACCTTCTCGTTCACCACCGACTGATTCCACACCGTGAACGCGGTCGTGGCGACCAGCGCGCCCGCCAGCGCGGCGAACCGCCGCGGCCACCTGGTGGGCACGACGCTGCGCAGCCAGCGCTCGCCGATCAGGAACCAGCACCCCGCCGACACGGCGCTGGTGACGGCGGCGAGCAGGTTGATGCGCTTGGCGTATCCCGCGACGAACGGAATCTCCCCCCACACGTGCGCGACGAGGACGAAGAACGGGTTGCCGGGGGGGTGGGGGATCCCGAGGGAGTAGGCCGCCGTCATGTACTCCGACGTGTCCCAGAACTGCGTCGTCGGAGCGAGCGTCACGATGTACAGGGCCAGCGCACCCACGAACACCGCCAGCGCCATCCAATACGGGGGCGCTGCCGGGGCCGGGGCCGCGAACGAATTCAGGTTTTGGTGTGCGTGACTCATCGCGTCGTCGGTTAGTGTCTGAACTGTCGCATGCCGGTGAGCACCATCGCCAGGCCGTGCTGGTCGGCGGCGGCGATCACCTCGGGGTCTTTCACGGAACCGCCAGGCTGAATGATAGCGCCGATCCCCGCCGCCGCGGCTTCGTCCACACCGTCACGAAACGGAAAGAATGCGTCGCTGGCCAGCACCGCCCCCTTGGGATCGTGCCCCTGCTGCCGCGCCTTGTGCACGGCCAGGAACGAGCTGTCCACGCGGCTCATCTGCCCGGCCCCAATCCCGATCGCCGCCTCGTTCCGCGCGATCAGGATCGCGTTGGATTTGACGGCGCCGACGGCGGCCCACGCAAACCGCAAGTCGTTCCATTCCGCATCGGTGGGCCGGCGCTTGGTCGCCACTTTCCACGTCTTCTCGTCGGCCACGCCGCCGTAGCGGAACCGGTCCTGCACCAGGAAACCGCCGCGGATCCGTTTCCAGTCCCGGGTTGGCTCGTCGGTGGGGCGGGGGAGCTCCACGACGCGCAGGTTTTTCTTCGCCTGAAACACCGCTAACGCGTCGGCGTTGATGCGCGGCGCCACGACGACCTCTACGAACAGGTCCTTCATCGCTTCCGCGGCGGCGCGATCGACGACGGTGTTGAACGCGATCACCGACCCGAACGCCGAGGTCCGGTCCGTCGCGAGGGCGCGCTCATACGCTTCGGCCGCGTTGCGGCCGAGGGCGAGGCCGCAGGGCGTGGTGTGCTTGATGATGACACACGCCGGCCGGTCGTCCGGGCCCCAGGGCGCCACGGCGTTCACCGCGGCGTCCACGTCGAGCAGGTTGTTGAACGAGAGCTCCTTGCCGTGCAGCTGCTTCAGGTCGCGGATGCCGCGCTCGTCGCTCGCGTACAGGGCCGCGCGCTGGTGCGGATTCTCTCCATAGCGCAAGGGCTGCCGGCGGTCCACGACGATCGCCAGGCGACTCGGCAGCGCGTCGTCGCTGCGCGACAGGTAGCCGAGGATCGCGGCGTCGTACGCGGCGGTGTGGGAAAACACCTTGGTCGCCAAGTGTCTCCGGAGGTCCGGGTTCCTCGGGCTTGCGCCCGGGGTCAGTCGACCCTGCTTGAGCTCTTGGAGTACCGCTGCGTAGTCCTCGGGATCGACCACCACGATGACATCTGCGTGGTTTTTCGCGGCCGAGCGCAGCATCGAGGGGCCGCCGATGTCGATCTGCTCGATCGCCTGCTCGAACGTCGTGCTCGATTTCGCCACCGTCTCGCGAAACGGATAGAGATTCACCGCGACGAGGTCGATCGGCGTGATGCCGTGCTCCTTGAGCGACGCGACGTCGCCGGGATGATCGCGGCGCGCGAGCAGGCCGCCGTGCACCTTGGGGTGCAGCGTCTTGACCCGTCCGTCCATCATCTCGGGGAATCCCGTAACGTGTTCGATTCCAATGACCGGGACTTTTTCGCGCTTCAGCGCCTCCGCGGTGCCGCCGGTCGAGACGATTTCCCAGCCGAGGGCGACCAGCCCCTGTGCGAATTCGACGAGTCCGCGTTTGTCCGAGACGGAGAGCAGGGCGCGCACGGGCTACCAATCCTCCGCGACGGCGCGCACCAGGTCGGCCAGGCTCACGAGATCCTTCAAGTCGATCACCTCGGCAGGAGAGTGCGAGTAGCGCAGCGGCCAACCCATGGGGACGTCGACCACGCCGTAGGGCGTGAACGTCGATCCATCGTTGCCCCCGTTGGTCGTGCCGATCTGCAGGGCCACGCCGCGGGTGCGCGCCAGCTGCGACAGGGAGTCCACGTACGCGGGCGGTGTGATCGACGAGTTGTCGAGCATGCGCGCCACCGCCCCGGCCCCGAGCGGCGCGACGGCGAAGTTCGTCAGCTCGAGGGGCGAGTCGGCGGAGACGAACGTGTCGATGGCGTGCACGCGCCGCGGCGTGGTGCCGAGCTGGCGTGCCGCCGCGGCCGCCCCCTCGAGACCGATCTCCTCGCGCGTACTGAAGATGAAGACGACTTCATGGCGCAGCTTTGAACGATCCAGACCTCTCAAGGCCAATATGAGCGCCGCGCATCCCATGCGATCGTCGAAGGAGCGTCCCGTAGCGCGGGTGCCGGCGAGCCGCACGTATTGTTTGCGCATCGTGATCGTCTGGCCAACCGCGACGCCGAGTGATTCGGCGCCGGCGCGGGTCGTGGCGCCGACGCTGACGCGCAGCGGTGGCGGAGTGCGGCGCGTCAGGCCCGTATCGCGTGGCAGGAAGATGCCGGGAATGTCTCCACGCTCGCCGTGGATCAGGGCCGGCTGCGCTTCGAACAGGGACGTGATGAATCCGCCGCGGGTGCGCAGCGCCAGCGACCCGTCGGCGCGGATCGTATCGATGCGGAAGCCGATCTCATCGAGGTGTGCCACGATCACCACGGGACCGTCGCTCCCCCCCTGGCCCACCCGGACCCAGAGATTCCCCGCGGTGTCGGTTTCCATTCTGACCCAGCTTGGCAGCAGGCGTTTCACCACCTCGCGCACGGGGGCCTCCGACCCCGACACGCCGTAGCTCTCGACCAACTGTGTGAGGACCGTCTGCGCTTCCGCGATCCGGCTCGGGTCTTGGATCGCGAGCACCGCCGCGAGCGCGATGATCATTGGCCCATCCAGCGGGTCAGTTCGGCCACCAGCGCTTCGACATCGCGCAAAGAGACCGTTTCGACGGCCGTGTCGGCGAAGCGGGATGCGACGGTCACGTCGCGCGTCAACGCAAAGGGGCCCTGGAGATTCTTGACCGCCTTGAGACCCGCGCTGTCGGCGTAGAGGCTCTGTACGGTGAACGCGACGACCACGGTGCCGCGTACCCGCGGCCGTGACAATGCGGCGGCGGCGAGGGCCGCACACGCAGAGCGGCGGCCGGCATTCGGCGCCGCCACCAGGCGGTCGCCGTAGCGGTGGGGGCGCTTGGCCAAGGAGAGGGGAGTCAGCAGTTCCAATCCCAACGCGATCACGTCGGCGCGCGACGTCGCCCCGACGTCCACGTAGGCGTTATCGACGGTGAACGGAGCCTCGTTACCGGTCGGCCGGCCGCGCGTCAGGTGCGTCGAACGCACGGCGACGACGCCGGGCACCGGGCCGCGCCGCCCGAACAGCGTCACGCGCTCGCCTTCGAGCTGCTGGTCAAAGAGCGGATACAGGCGTGCCCCCCCACCGACGCGGCGCAGGGTCAGGTACCCGTCGTCCGTGATGTTGCCGACGGCGTATCCGATTTCATCGAGCGAGCACGACACGAGGCGTTTCGGCGCGCCGCGGCCGAGGGTCAGCGTCACGTTGCCGATCCGGTCGCGCGAGCTGCCGGGCAGCAAGGTGAGCAAGGAGTCTGTCATCGCCTGCTCGTAGCCCGTGACCGCGGTCATGGCGGAGAAGCGGACCGCGAGGCTCTCGGGGTTCTGGACGAGCGACAACAGCACCACCAACGTGTTCATCGAATCCTCTTTGCAAGCTCGAGAATGACTTCCGGCAACAGGCGATGCTCCGCGTCCAAGACCCGAGCCGCAAGCGTCTCGGGTGTGTCGCCAGCTTCGACGGGCACGCGCACCTGCGCGATGATCGCGCCGCGGTCGAACGCTTCATCCACGAAGTGGACCGTGACGCCCGACTCCTTGGCGCCGCTCGCGAGCACCGCCTCGTGGACGCGGTGACCGTACATCCCGGGTCCGCCAAAGTCGGGGAGGAGCGCCGGGTGAATGTTGATCATCCGGTCGCGGAAGCGTGCCACCACGGACGCCGGCACGAGCTTCAGGTAGCCCGCCAGCACCACCAGCTGCGCATCGCCCAGGGCCGCCAACAGCTCGGCGGCGTCGTCCGGATGCTTCAGGACCGCCGTCGGGACACCGCGGCGGCGCGCACGCTCCAGCGCACCGGCCTCGGCGCGGTTCGTGATGACGCGCGTCACCCGCGCGAGGGGCGAATCGGCCAATGCGTCCAGCAACGCCTGCAGGTTCGTGCCGCCGCCCGACGCCAGGACGGCGACACGGACCGCCGTCACTGACTCCGGCTGCAGCGCGCGACGGACTTGGGCTTCGAGCCGGTGGTGATGCTCAGGGTGAACGCGCCCGTGGCGTACTTGCCGGCAGTGTTCACCACGACCTCGTAGTCACCGGTCTGCGGGAAGATCGCCGTGAGCCGGGCGTTGCAGTTGCCGCCCGAATCATCGTCCTGGAAGTCGCGGCCGCCGCTGATCCCGGGACCACGCAGGAACAGGTAGGCGTCGAACTCATCGGACTCGAGGTCGATCGTCACGGTCGTGCCCGCGCGGCCCTGGATCGTCCAGGCCTGCGCGTAACTCGAGTCGCTCGTGAGCAAGACGTCGTTGCGGCTCAACGAGCCCTGCTGCGTTTGCCCCACGCTGATGGTGCGCGATGCCGTCGGGGCGCTGGCCTCGGGGGCAGCGCTGGGACGAGTCGGTGCCGCGCCACCGCTGCCGGTGAACCGGCAGTTTCCCTTCGCCTCGGTGGGCGACTCGCCGTCGGTGACGCGCAGCGTGAAGTGGCCCGTTTGCCGCGGCGGCCGCGACGCGGTGTTCACAACGACGCGCAGCGGATGGTCGTCCTGCGTGGTGTAGACGAGGCGCGCGTTGCAGCCGCCGCCGCCATCGTCGTTCTCCACGACCTTGTCGCCGCGGCCGCGCGTCAAGATGATGTACGCGTCGAACTCGCTCGACTCGAGATCCACCGTGAACGCCTGGTTCGGCGTGACCGGCAAGATCCAACGCTGGAAGTACGTCGAGTCGCCGGGGAATTCGGGATCGCTGGCCGTGAGGTTCCCCGTCACGGTCTGCCCCATCTGGATCAGGCCGGCGACGCGTCCGAACCCGCGACACACGGTATCGGAGGCGGCCGCGGCCCTGCCGCGAGCCACGGCGAGACGATACTCGCCCAGCTCGGACGGCGCGCTCGAATTGGCATACACGCGGTAATTCGCGGCCTGCGGCAGGACGTAGGTGAGCCGCGCGTTGCAGTTCTCGCCGCTGTCGTCGTTGCGCGCCAGCGCATTCCCCGACGCGTCCGCGACCACGATGTTGGCGTCGAAATCGTCGGACATGAGGTTCACCGCGACGGTGTCGCCCTTGTTCCCGACGAACGCGTACATCTTGTAGCGCGAGCCGTCGCTGAAGGCTTGATCGGCGATGGTGAGCCGCCCCGTCACCGTCTGACCGATGCGGATGGGCGATTGAGCGGCGAGCGACGCCAGGCACGGCGCGCACAAGCCGAGGATCATGAGGAAGCGGACGGAACGCACAGGCGGCTCCTTAAGGCGACGGGTGATGGCGGACAAATCTAGCATATTCTCAGTTGCCTGAGAGACACCGGCCCTTCACATCGGTGATCGTGAGTCCGGCGCTGACGCGCAGGACGTATGCCCCGGTCTCGTGCTTCTGCGCCGTGTTGACGATGATGCGCAGGGGGCGGTCATCGAGCGGCGTGTAGACGATGCGCGCGTCGCAGCCGCTCCCGCCATCGTCGTTCTCGAGGATCTTGTCCCCGGGGCCGTGCGTGAGGATGAGATAGGCGTCGAACGCCTGCGACGTGAGGTCGACCGTGAACGCCTGGCCCCGTGTCACCGGCAGCACCCAGCGCTGGAAATGGCTCGAGTCCCCCGAAAAGACGGGGTCGTCGTTCGTCAGCGTGTCCTCGATCGTTTGGCCGACGCGCACCAGTCCCTTCACGCGCCCGAACCCGCGGCACGTCGAGTCGGGAAGGGCCACGCTGCCTCCCCCCCGCAGCGCCAGCCGGTAAGGCCCGACCTCGGCGGTCGCGCTCGAGTTGACGTAGATGCGGTACGCTCCGTCTCGCGGCAGCACGTAGGTGAGGCGGGCGTTGCAATTCCCGCCGCTGTCGTCGTTCCCGATCAGGCGATTGCCGTGCCCGTCGGTGAGGATCACGTTCGCGTCGAAGTCGACCGACTCGACGTCCGCAGTGATCGTGTCACCGCCGCGTCCGTTGAACGGGTACGCCCGATAGTGGGAGCCATCGGCGAACGTCGGGGCATCCTGTGTGAGGACTCCCGCCGTCGTTTGCCCCACGGCGATGCCGGACCGGTTCGCGGGTGGCGGGGTCGCCCGCGGGGGCGCCTGCGGGCACGCCGTGGTGAGGACCAGCGGCACGAGGGCGAGGGCGGCGCGCAGCACGCGGGGAGTCATGTCGTCATGGGGTCGTCAGCCGTAGAATCTCGCTGGCCGCCGACCCGAGGTCAGCGACCACCGTCACACCGAGCGCCCGGGCCTGGCCCTGATGGAGGTTCCCCTGGCCGGTCGCCACCAGAATGGCCTTGCCGCCCAGCGCCCGGGCCGGCTGGACGTCCGACAGGCGGTCCCCCACCCACCACGACCGGGTGAAGTCGATCCCCAGGGCCGCCTGGGCATCGAGGAACAGCTTGGTGCGCGGCTTGCGGCAGGCACAGGGCTCCGGGGCCTGGGGATGGTGGGGACAGAAGTACGACGCGTCGATGCGCGCCCGGTCTTCCGCGAGCAGGTCGCCCAGCCGCTTCTCGACCGCGCGATAGTCGGCGACGGAGTAGAGGCCGCGCGCGATGCCGGACTGGTTGGTGACCACGACCACGAGGTAGCCCGCCCTGTTGAGCCGGCGAATGCCGTCGGCGGCGGTCGCCAGCACTCGCACCTGCTCGGGCCTGTGCAGGTATCCGGGATCCTCGACGATCGTGCCGTCGCGGTCGAGGAAGACTGCGCGGCGTTGGCTGTCAGCCATCAGTCATGAGGGCGGTCCTGACAGCCTCGATCTGATGCGGGAGGATGGTACGCGGATCGAGCAGCGTGCGACCGTCTGCGACGCGGGCGATGATCGGCGGATCGTTCGCGCGCAGTCTCGTTGCCATGCGCTCGTCGGGCAGGGCCACGAGCCACGTGGGGAGCTTCGCGCCCGGAAACGAGCCGCCGCCAACTTCAGACTCGCCTTCGATCACTTCCACGCTCTTCTTCACGCCGTCCTGCAACGCCTCCGCTCGACGTTTTAACTCGTCTTTGCCTTCGGTCAGCATCCGGAGTACCGGTATTTCGGTCCGTGCCGTTTCCGGTTCGCGATACAGCGCCAGCGTCGCTTCGAGGGCGGCGAGCGTGAGCTTGTCGGCGCGCACCGTGCGGGCGATCGGATCGGCGCGGCAAGCCGCGATCGCCTCCACGCTGCCGAGCAGGATCCCCGCCTGCGGACCGCCCAACAGCTTGTCGCCGCTGAACGTGATGAGGTCGGCTCCGCTTGCCACCGCCTCGGCGACCGTCGGCTCGCCCGTGAGACCCCACGCGGCGAGATCGAGCAGGAGGCCGCTGCCCACGTCGTACAGCAAGGAGAGTTTGCGCGCATGCGCGAGAGCGGCGAGCGCTGGGGCCTGGACGTCGGCGGTGAAGCCGGTGACTTGGAAATTGGAGCGGTGAACCTTCAGGAGGAGTCGGGAGTCGGGAGCTAGGGCGCCCTCATAGTCCCTGATGTGCGTCCGGTTCGTCGTGCCGACCTCGATGAGCTGAGCGCCCGAGCGCGCCATGATGTCGGGGATGCGGAACGATCCTCCGATTTCGACGAGCTCGCCGCGCGACACGATCGCGGCGCCGCCGCGCGCCAGCGCACTCAACGCGAGCAGTACGGCGCCGGCGGCATTGTTCACCACGAGCGCGTCAGGCGCTCCCGTCACCTCGACGAGCAAATCGCGGCAGTGCGTATGTCGGGAGCCCCGGGTGCCGCGGCCGAGGTCGTACTCGAGCGCCGAGTACCCCGCCGCGATGCTGGTGAGCGCGGCGATGGCGGTGGGCGCCAGCGGCGCGCGCCCCAGGTTCGTGTGCAACACGACGCCCGTGGCATTGATCACCGGCTGCAGCGACGGCTGGGCGAGGCGCGCCACCGACCGGTGGACGGCGGCGTCCCACCCGTCGGCCGGCGCCTGTCCACCGTTGATGCGGGCGGCGTCGACGGTTTCGCGCACGGCGCGGACAACCAAACTCCGCGGGTGAGCCGCGAGCAGTGGCGCGACACCCGGGCTGTCGAGCAGCGCGTCCACGGCGGGGAGTGTGCGGCGCGGGTCGGTCATTTCCGGGGGGGCGTGGGGCGTGGGGGCGTGGGCGTGCTGTCCGATTTCGCGGGCGCCGGCGGTTTGGGGGTGAGCACGACCACCTGCCCGTCCCCCGTGGCGCCGTTCAGGTTGACGGCCCCGCGCACGCGGATCACGTAGCGCGTCTCGGGCTGCAGCGGCGTGGCGAAGCGGAGCACCGCCTTGTCAAACGGCACGGGGCGTTGCGCGAGAAGCCCGTGAAGCTCCGACGTATCGACGCTCGCGGGGGGTGCCCCCGGAGCAGCGGGCGCCCGCTGGGCTGCTGCGACGGGGGCACCCCCGGCGGGCGTCGTGTCAGGGCGCGTGCTGTCGGGTTTCGCGGCCTTCCGTGCCGCGGCAGTCACGGAGTCGTACTGAGGTGGCGTGAGGGCGGCGGCGACGGTCACAGGTGTCGAGTCAGGCAGCTGGAGGACATGCACCTGCGCGGTGTCGAGCGGCGCGCCGAGCGCCTGCGTGAATTCGAGCCGCACCGTGGTCGAGTCGACAACCGTCCCGGTGCGGAGCCGCGGCCCCATCGTATCGTGCACGAAGGCGAACAGCGTCACGCTCGCGAGCGAGTCGAGTGTAACCGCCGCGGAATCGTACGCCTCGCGCCGGTCGCGGCGCCGGTTGTTGTTCTGGTCGACCGTTGCGTAGACGACGTAGCGTCCGGGGGGCAGGGCATCGAGATGGAAGCGGCCCGCAGAGTCGGCGACCGTCAAGTAGCCGACGCTGTCCGGGAGGGGGACTGCCTCGATCAGCGCGCCGACCATGGAGCGCTGCTCGACCCATTGGATGGCGTTCCCGGTCACGGTCGCCTGTGGGATCGCGGGTCCCGTCGAAAAGACGACGAGCTGGCCTTTCTTGAGGATGTTGCGGCGCAGATCCACGATTCCCGGTAGCAGCTCGAGGTGGTAGACGCGGCCGGCCTTCCAGCCCTCCTTGGGCTTCACGCGAATCCGGGTGCGGCCCCAGCTCACCGCCACATCGCCGTGGACCGGCGAGAGGATTACCTGTCGCGCCAGACCCGCGATGCCGGCTCCGTTCCCGC
>DATHDT010000164.1:0-5001 GCA_035318905.1 Gemmatimonadales bacterium
CCTTCTGCCGTTTCTTGTCCTTGTGCTCGAACTTCACGTGGCCATCGACCACGGAGAAGAGCGAGTCATTCGACGCGCGCCGCACGTTGGTGCCCGGATGGAACTTGGTGCCGCGCTGGATGACGATGATGCTCCCCGCCGTCACGAACTCGCCGCCGTACCGCTTGACGCCGAGGTACTTGGGGTTCGAGTCGCGACCGTTGCGAGAGGAGCCGACGCCCTTCTTATGAGCCATGCGTGCCTCAGCCGACCTTCACGTCGGCGATCTTGACTTCGGTGAAATCCTGGCGATGTCCCGCTTTGCGGCGATAGCCGGTGCGGCGCGCGAAGCGGAAGATGCGAATCTTCTTCCCCTTGCCGTGACGCACGACCTCGGCGGTGACCTTCGCGCCCTTGATCGTCGGCTTGCCGGTCTCGACGTTCTTGCCGTCGGAGGTAAACAGCACCCGGTCGAACGTCACCTTGCTTCCCGGCTCGGCGTCGAGCAACGGGATCTTGATGGTGACACCTTCTTCGGCGCGAAACTGCTGGCCGCCGGTGGCGAAAATGGCGTAGGACATAGGGCCGGAACTCTAATTGGGATGCGGACTTCGGTCAAGTAGGGGCGCAGCATGCTGCGCCCCTACGTCTACGCGACCGCATACAGCTCGGTCACGTCGCGACCCGCCGGCTTCGCCATCATCCGGAACTCGTCGAGCCGCATCATCGGATCGTCGCGCACCTCGAGCTCGAGCCCGGTTTGCTTCTCCAACTGTCGCAAGAAGTTAGGCTCCTGCTCCACGAGGTACAGCGCGACTTCGGGGTGCAGGCGCACCGCGAGCTGACGCTCCTTGTGATCGGCGCCGGCGCGCTTCAGCGAACGCTCCATCCGACGCACCACCACCTCGGGCCGGAAGACGCGGCCCGTCCCCGTGCACGTCGGGCAGTCGGCCGTCATCGACTGCCACAGCGACGGGCGCACGCGCTGGCGGGTCATCTCGATCAGTCCCAGCTCCGACACCGCGAAGGCCTTCGTCCGCGCCCGGTCTCGGCCCAGGTGTGTGCGCAACTCGTGCAGCACCTTGTCGCGATTGCCACGGGTTTCCATGTCGATGAAATCGACCACGATGATGCCGCCGATGTCGCGCAGCCGCAGCTGCCGCGCCACCTCGCGCGCCGCTTCGACATTGGTCTTGAAGATCGTGCTCTCGGGGTCCTTCTTGCCGGTGTAGCGCCCCGTGTTGACGTCGATCGAGATGAGCGCTTCGGTCGGCTGGATGATCAGATAGCCGCCCGTCGGGAGCTCGACGCGCTGTTTGAACAGGTTCCGGATCTCGGCTTCGATGTCGTACTCGTCGAACAGCGCCGTCTCGGCCTGGTACAGCTTGACGCGCGAGAACAGCTCGGGATCGATCTGCTTCAGGTACTGCTCGATCTCGTTGTACAGCTGCTTCGAGTCGACGAGCAGCGAGTCGACCTTGTCGCTGAACAGGTCGCGCACGATGCCGCGGGTGAGGCTCGTCTCACGCTGGATCAGGGCCGGGGCGCGCACCGACTGCGACTTGCGCTGGATCTTCTTCCACAGCCCGTACAGGTGGTCGATCTCGCGCTTGCAGCTCTCTTCGGTGACATCGTCGGCGACGGTGCGAATGATCCAGCCGCCCGCGTCCTTGGGGACGAGCTTGGACACCATCTCGCGCAGTTTAGCGCGGAGGTCACGAGCTTCGATTTTGCGGGAGACGCCGACCTTCGACGCGAACGGCATGTAGACGAGGAAGCGGCCGGCGAGCGACACCTGGGCGGTGACGCGCGGTCCCTTGGTGCCGATCGACTCTTTGATGACCTGGACGAGCTTGGTTTGGCCGCGCTTCAGCTCGTCGCCGATATTGGGGTCTTTGCGACGGGAGCCTCGACCGCCTCCCCCGCCACCGCCGTCGCTGTTACCGTTGCCGTTCCCCTCGTCGTCATCCGCCCGATTCTCTTTGTCCTCGGGCTCTTCGTCCTCGTCCGCTTCGATCAAGTCCGAGGCGTGAAGGAAGGCGCTCTTTTCGGCGCCGATGTCGACGAAGGCAGCTTGGATTCCCGGCAGGACGGCTTCGACCTTGCCGAGGTAAATGTCACCCACCGAGCGGCGGGTGTCGGGACGATCGACCAGGAGCTCAACAAGACGGTCGTCCTCCAGGATAGCCACGCGGGTTTCCCGCTGGCTTCCGCTGATCAGAATCTCGCGCTTCAAAGCAGTTTCCCTCGCGCCCGGACGGGAAACAGCCGTTCGGGAGCCTATGGTTATCCCAGCAAGAGCTTGACTCGCCCAGAACCTTGGGCAGAGAGATGAACCGATTGGGCAGGCGGCTGAGAGGCGCCAAAGACCAATGCATGGAGGTAAATCTAGGAAGAATGGGGATTTACGTCAATCAATCAGACTGCCCAGGAGTTGCCGGGCGATAACGATGCGCTGAATCTCGCTCGTTCCCTCGCCGATCTCGCAGATCTTCGCGTCCCGCATCATCCGTTCGACAGGATACTCGGTGGTGTAACCGTACCCGCCGTGCAGCTGGACGGCCTTCGTGGTGGCCCGCATGCACAACTCGGAGGCGTACAGCTTGGCCATCGCGGCCTCGCGCTTGAACGGGTGACCGTGCTGCTTGAGCCACGCGGCGTGATACACGAGCTGCTTGGCGGCCTCGATCTCCGTGGCCAGATCGGCGAGGACGAAGTGCACGCCCTGGAAACTGGCGACGGGCTTCCCGAACTGCTTGCGGGTGGACGTGTAGGCGAGGCACTCCTCGAACGCGCCTTCGGCGATGCCGAGCGAGAGCGCCGCGATGCCGATGCGCCCACCGTCGAGCGTATGGAGGAACTGACGGAAGCCGTTGTTGACGGGCCCCAGCACATTCTCTTTCGGGACCACGGCATCCTGGAAGATCAGCTCTCGCGTGTCGGACGCGCGCCAGCCGAGCTTGTCTTCCTTCTTTCCCGCTTGCACACCTCTGCATTTGGGGAGATCGCTGGCGTGCCCGATCCCGACCCGCTTGGCCTCGGCGAGGTCGCAGGTGTCCTTGGTGACAATGAAGGCCGTGATCCCGTGCGTGCGCTTGGCGGTTGGGTCGGTGCGCGCCGTGACCGCAAAGATCTCACCCACGCCGGCGTGTGTGATGAAAATCTTGGAGCCGTTCAGGACATAGTGGTCGTTCTTTTCCACGGCGACTGTTTTCGTGCCGCCAGCGTCCGACCCCGCGCCGGGCTCGGTCAGACCGAATCCACCGAGCACTTTGCCGGTCGCGAGCAGGGGCACGTACTTCTTCTTTTGGTCATCCGTCCCGAAGTCGACGATCGGCGACGTGCCGAGCGTCGTATGCGCGCTGACGGTGATCGCGTGGCTCGCGTCGACCTTGGCGAGCTCGTGAATCACCGTGATGTAGGACAGGTAATCCATCCCTGACCCGCCCAACGCCTCCGGCCAGGGGATGCCGAAGAGGCCGAGGTCGGCCATCTGTTTGACGTTGTCCCAGGGGAAGCGGCTCTCGAGGTCGTACTGCCGGGCGGTGGGCTTCGCGACGTTCTGCGCGAAGTCCCGAACCATCTCGCGGACCTGGAGGTGGTGGTCGGAGAAGTACAAAGAGTCGTGCATGGGAGAGCAATATAGCACGACCTTCGATCCACCCCGGGCTTGCGCCCGGGGTCAGTTTCACTCCGATGCTCGGTTCACGGCACCGCACACGTCACATCCTGAACACTCCTCCAGCCTTTCCCCGAAGTACTCGAGCAGCATCCTCCGCCGGCAGCGCCGAGTCTCGACGTAGCGCCGCATCTCCGGCGTGAGATCCCCCCACGCAAGGTCCTGCTGACGCCACAGGATGAGACATTCTGCCGGCGCCCCGTCACGCCCCGCCCTGCCCGCCTCCTGATAGTAGGCCTCGAGCGTCGGCGGCGGACCCCAATGCAGCACGCGGCGCACGTCCGGCTTGTCGATCCCCATGCCGAACGCGCTGGTCGCGACGATGACGCGCACGCCGTCGCCAAGGAAGGCGCGCAGCACGCGCCGACGGGTGCTCGCGGAGAGGCCGGCATGATACGGCGCGGCCCGCACGCTCACGCGCAGCAGCGCGCGCGTCACCAACTCCGTCAGGCGCCGCGTTGGCGCATAGATAAGGGAGGCTCCGGTCGCGCCCTGCACGGCCGCCCGCACGACCGCGAACCGTTCACGGTCGTCCCGCACGCGCCGAACGGCGAACACCAGATTCGGGCGATCGAACGATGTGACGACCACCTCGGCATCGGGCATGCGGAGTACATGCAGGATCTCGGCGCGCGCGGAGGGGGTGGCGCTGCCGGTCAAGGCGATGGTCGGGGGACGGCCGAGGAACGAACGAAACACGCCCAGGCGCCGATACACGGGCCGGAACTCGTTGCCCCACTCGGTGATGCAGTGGGCTTCGTCCACCGCGAGCAACCCCACCGGCGTGCGGGCGGCGACGAGGCGGCGCGTGAGCGATGCCAGGCGCTCCGGCGCACAGTACAGCAACGCGAGGCGACCGCCGGTCGCTGCGTCGAGGATCGCACGACGTTGGTCGGCATCGAGCTGGCTGTTTACGTACGCGGCCGCAATCCCGCGGCGCCGCAACGCCCCAACTTGATCCTGCATCAGGGAGATGAGGGGAGAGACGACGAGGCTCAGCCCGTCGGCGAGCAGCGCCGGCACCTGATAGCAGAGCGACTTCCCTGCCCCCGTCGGCAAGACGGCGAGCACATTGCGCCCCGCGAGGAGCGGGCCGAGCACTTTGAGCTGGTGCACGCGGAAACGCGGGTGGCCGAAGTGTTCGGCGAGCACGACGCGCGCCGCGTCCAAACCGCTACGAAACCCCGGCACGGTGTCACCCTACCATCCGGCGCGGGCGGCCCCCCTACCCCAAAACCGCAGCCGTGGCCACGTTTACGCGCCATGCATCCACTCCTCCTACCGACGCTCATGCTCATACAGGCCATCTAATATCCTCCCACGCGCAAAGGCGACGTGGTCGA
>DATHDT010000165.1:0-3574 GCA_035318905.1 Gemmatimonadales bacterium
CAGGGCGACAAACGCCGGCTCGGCGAGATCCTGGTGTCGCTCGGCGCCATCACGCAACGCGAAGTCGAGCGCCAGGTGCGGTTCCAGATCGAAGAAGTCGTGTTCGAGGTGATGAGCTGGAACGAGGGCTATTTCTCGTTCAACGAAGGGCCCATCTCCGAGGTCCCGACCGAGATCCTGGTGCGCATCCCGGTGGAGGCACTCCTGATGGAAGGCGCGCGCCGCATCGACGAGTGGTCGCGCATCGAAGGGCGCATCCCGCACCTCGGCGTCGTCGCGTCGCTCGCGCCGCCGCCCCCCGACGGCGGCGGTGAGCTCGATCTCCTGCCGCCCGAGTGGGAAGTCCTGGCGTTGATCGACGACCGCCGCGACATCCGCGCCCTCGCCTCCGAGTTGGGGCGTTCGGATTTCGACGTCGCCAAGACGCTGTTTGGTCTCGAGAGCGCCGGCGTGATCGTGCTCGTCGATCCCGGGACCGCCAAACGGGGGCGTCCCAGCGCCGCCGGCGAAATCGCCGAGTTGGTCGCCAAGGCCGAACAGGCCCTCGAACGGCGCGACTTCGGCGCGGCGCGTGCCGCCGCCGAGCAGGCCGCGAGCACCCAGCCCCACGACCCGACGGTGCATCTGATACTCGGGCGGCTGCATCTGGCTTCGGGCGCGCCGCCCGCGGCGGTGGATGAGCTGCGCCGCGCGCTGCGGCTCGACCCGCTGCTCGCGCAAGCGCACCGCCAGCTTGGGTACGCACTCGTCGCGCTCGGCCGCTTCGGCGAAGCGATCGAGAGCTGGGACCAGTGGGAGCGGCTCGCGGGTCGCTCCGAAGAAGAGGTGGCGCACCTGCCCAACGTGCAGAAGGCGCGCGAGGCGGCGCGCGTGTTCCAGGGGATGACGGCGCATGGCTGAGGACGTGCGCGCCCTCTCCGCGCAGCTCGCCCAGGATCCGCAGAGCCTCGTGTTCCTGCGGCTCGCCGAGGCCCTGCGTCGTAAGGGTCAGCTCGACCAGGCGCTGCGCGTCGCGCTCAACGGTCTCGAGCGGCACCCGCATCTCGCCGACGCGCACGACCTGTACGCGCGCGTGCTGACCGACAAGCACGACTACGAACGCGCCTTCGACGAGTGGGACATGGCGCTGCGCATCGCGCCCAACCACACAGGCGCGCTGAAAGGGCTCGCGTTTCTGTATTTCAAGGTCGGGGACCTGCAGCAGGCCGAATCGCACCTCGAGCTCGCGCAGCGCATCGAACCCGACGACCCAAGCATCCAGCAGGCCGTGGCGATGGTGCGTGGCGGCGCCGCGCCGCCGCCGCCCAGCGCATCGGCGTCCCCGCCCGTCCCGACGCCGGCCGTCCACACCGAGGTGGAGGCCGCGCCTCTCCTCGATGAGTCCCGGGTGTTCGCCGGACTCGAGGGCGCGCAGGAGGGGCTCGTGCTGCTCGATGCCGCCGGGCGCGTACTCGGCGGCGCGCTGCGGAACCCCGCCGGCGCCGACGTCACCGACGCGGTCGCGGCCTACCTCGCGGGTGTGTCCCAGGAGGCGGCGCGCACCGCCAAGTTGCTGGGACTGGGTGCGTGGACCGGGCTCTCCGCGGAGGGCAAACACGGCAACGTGCACGTGTCCCATCCGTCGAAGGACGCGCTCTTGCTCGTCGTCCGCGACCGCGGCGTGCCGCTCGGCCGCCTCGCGATTCTCGCCCAGCGCGCGACGGCGATGGCGCGGCGTTGGCTGGAGAAGCAATGAACCACACCCTCGATCTCGTCACCCGGGTGCGCGGCGTGCGGGGCGCGATGCTCGTGTCGGCGGACGACGGGCTCGTCGTCGCCGAGCAGCTCATGGAGGGGATCAAGGGGAGCGCGGTGGCGGCGCTGGCCGCGAGCCTCGCGGGCCGTCTGCGCCGCGCCATGGAAGCGGCAGGGCTCGGGGCCAGTGTCTTCTGGCACCTGCAGGCCGATCAGGGCACGCTGCTGGTCGTGCCGGCGGCATCGGGGATGCTCGTCGTGGCCGTCGCGGAGCCGGACGTGAACATCGGACTGGTCCGGCTCGAGTTGCTCAGGGCCGGCGAGGCGATCGCATGACGGCGCGGGCAGTCGAGAGCTGGACGCTCCAGCCCCTCACCGACTTCGTCAAAGAAGCCTCGGTGCGCCTGGTATTGCTGATGACCCCGGCCGGTCAGGTCCTCGCGCAGTCCGGGTTCTCGCGCGCCGTGGACGTGATGTCGGCGGCGGCGCTCGGCGCGGCGATCGTCGCGTCCACGGGCGAGCTCGCGAAACAGCTCCGGCAGCCGCCCTTCGCTGCCCTGAATCATCAAGGCCACCGGCACGGCATCTTCCTGTCGACGTTTCCGAGCGAGCGTGGGACGGTCGTCGTTCTGGCGGTCTACGATCTCGACGTTTCGTCTCTCGGGTTGGTTCAGTTATTCTATGAGCAACTGGCGGCGGACCTGAAGGCGGCGAGCCCCAAAGGCAGCGTGCCCAAGCAGGTGCTGGCGGCGGATTTCGAGCGCGAGTTGAGCGACAGCCTGAACACGCTGTTTGGGAGATAGCCCGTGTCCCTGGTGAACTTCACGACCCGCGAGATCACGTGCAAGATCGTCTACTACGGACCGGGACGGTCCGGCAAGACGACGAACCTGCACTACGTCTACGGGCGCGTGCCCGAGTCGCGCCGCGGCCGCATGGTTTCGCTCGCCACGCAGACCGACCGCACGCTGTTCTTCGACTTCCTGCCGATCGACCTGGGGCAGATCTCGGGATTCGCCACGCGATTCCAGCTCTACACCGTGCCGGGGCAGGTCTACTACAACGCGACGCGGCGTCTGGTGCTGCAAGGCGCGGACGGCGTGGTATTCGTCGGGGACAGCCAGGCGCGCCAGCTCGACGAGAACCTCGAAAGCCTCCAGAACCTGCAGAGCAACTTGCTGGAGCACGGCATCGACATCCGCACGGTGCCCGTCGTGATGCAGTACAACAAGCAAGACCTGCCGCGCGAGCTGATCCTGACGCCGGCGGAGCTGGACGACGCGCTCAACTTCCGGAGCGTGCCGAGTTTCCCGGCGGACGCGCTCCACGGCCAGGGCGTGTTCGAGACTCTCAAGTCCATTTCGGAGCTCGTGCTCAAGCGGTTGGCGGCCGGGAGCACGGCATGACCAGCACCCTCAACCCGAAGTTCACGTTCGAGACCTTCGTGGTCGGTGCGGCGAACCGCCTGGCGGTCACCGCCGGCCGCACCGTCGCCGAGAATCCGGGATCGGCGTACAACCCGCTCTTCATCTATAGCGGCTCCGGCCTGGGGAAGACGCACCTGCTGATGGCCATCGGCCACAGCGCCAAGCAGCTCGCGCCCCAGCTCAACATCGAGTACCTGACGCTGGATGAGTACGTCGAAGCGTTTCACGCGGCCATCGCGGCGGGGCAGGGAGACGCGTTCCGCCGTCGCTTCCAGAACGTGGACGCCCTGCTGGTGGATGACGTGCAGTTCCTGACGAACCGCAAGGAAATGCAGGCGGAGCTGCTGCGCCTCACCGAAGCGCTCCAGCAAGCTGGTCCCCAGATCGTGCTGACGAGCGACCGGCCTCCCTCC
>DATHDT010000166.1:0-10781 GCA_035318905.1 Gemmatimonadales bacterium
CGTGAAGCTGGCGCACTGGTTCGCCGGCGCGAAGGCGCCGGCGTTTGTCAACGGCGTCCTCGACAGGGTGGCGCGCGAGTCGGGCGCGCTGTGAAGGTCCTCGTCGTCAACTGGAACGATCGCGAGAACCCCCACGCCGGAGGCGCCGAGATCCACCTGCATGCGCTGTTCGGACGACTGGCGGGGTGGGGGCATCACGTCGATTTGATCGCGAGCGGCTGGCCCGGCGCCGCCCGGGCGGCGGAGCTGGACGGGATCCGCGTCCAGCGCGTGGGGGGCCGACACAGCTTCGCGCTCCTCGGTCGCGGCGCCGTGCGTCGGACGCTGGCGGTGCGCGCCTACGACGTCGTGGTCGAAGACGTCAACAAACTTCCTCTGTTCCTGCCTGCGCTGACCCGACTCCCGTTTGTCGCGATTGTGCCACACCTCTTCGGGACGACGGCCTTCGCCGAAGCGAACTGGCCGATGGCCGCGGCGGTCTGGGTGGCGGAGCGGGCGCTGCCTTGGGGCTACCGCCGGGCCGCCTTCCACGCGATCTCCGAGAGCACGCGCGACGACCTGATCCAGCGGGGTGTGACGGCGGCGCGCATCGAGGTGGTCTATCCGGGCGTGGATTCGACGTGGTTTTGCCCCGATCGGACGACGCCGCGGGCCGAGCATCCGACGTTCTTGTACGTTGGGCGCCTCAAGCGTTATAAAGGAGTGGAGATCGCGCTGCGGGCGCTGGCGCTGGCGCGCCAGACGAGACCCGATCTGACGCTCGAGATCGCCGGACAAGGCGACGACCGGCCGCGGCTCGAGCGCGTCGCCCACGCCATCGGCCTCGGCGAGGCCGTCCGTTTCCTCGGGTTCGTCGAGGAGGGCGAAAAGCGCCGCCTGCTGCGGCGCGCGTGGGCGGTAGTCTTCCCCAGTCCGAAGGAAGGGTGGGGCATTTCGAACGTCGAGGCCGCCGCGTGCGGGACTCCCGCGCTGGCATCGAACAGCCCGGGGCTGCGGGAGTCGGTGCGCCACGGCGCGACCGGTTACCTCGTGCCCCACGGCGACGCGGAGGCCCTCGCGCAGCGCATGCTCGCGCTGGCGAACGACCCGGCGCTGGTGATGCGCCTCGGCCGCGCCGCCCGCACCTTCGCCGAGGGACTGTCGTGGGAGACGGCGGCGCGGGCCACCGAGGCGCAGTTGCAGCGCGTCATCGCTCAGGCAGGAGCTTGATCATGCGGATTACCGTCACCGCCCGTCATTGCGAGATTCCCGACGAGTTGCGCGCGCGCGCCCGCACGCAGGTGGAGCGTCTCGCCAAGATCGCGGCACGGCCGCATGACGCGCAGGTGATCTTCGCCGACGATCACGGGGCGGCCGCGGTCGAGCTGCGCCTGCACACGGCACGCGGAAAGGTGTACGTGGCCAAGGCGCAGGCCGACGACCATCGCACCGCCCTCGACAGCGCCGCGCAACGCGTGCGGCGCCAGCTCGACAAACGCGGAGTGCCCACCCGGTGACGGGCCTCAAGGTTCGCGACTTGTTGACGAAGCGCGGCGACCCGCTGCAGCTGGAGGCGCTCACGGGCGAGGCGGGACTCGATCGCGAGATCCCGTCCCCCGAGGCCTCGAGCCCCGGGCTGGTGCTGGCGGGATACACGGCGCGCTTCGCGCGCGCCGCCGATCGCCTGCACATCCTGGGCGAAACCGAAATCACGTACCTGGCCTCGCTCGACCCCAAGACGCGCCGCAAGGCCATTGAAACGTTCCTTGGCTATGACTTGCCGTGCATCTTCGTGACGAAAGGGCTGCAGCCTCCCGAAGAGCTGGTGACGCTGGCGGCCGTCAAGGGCATTGCCGTCATCCGCACGCGCCTCAAGACCGACGAGTTCTACCGACGCCTGAAGCCGTTCCTCGACGATGCGTTCGCGCCGAGCACCACGATCCACGGGTCGCTCGCCGACGTCTTCGGCGTCGGATTGCTGTTTCGCGGCCGGTCGGGAATCGGCAAGAGCGAGTGCGTGCTCGACCTGGTGGAGCGGGGGCACCGCCTGGTGGCTGACGATGTCGTCCGCGTGACCAAGCGCGGCAACGACGTGCTGCTGGGCCAGGGTCACGAGGTCTCGCGTCACTACATGGAGATTCGCGGCGTGGGCTTGATCGACATCAATGCGTTGTTCGGGATTCGGTCGGTGCGCCAGCAGAAGCGCGTCGAGGTCGTGGTGCAGCTCGAGGATTGGGACACCACTCGCGAATACGACCGCACCGGCTTGGACCTCCAGGAAACCGAGATCCTCGACGTCAAGGTGCCTCTCGTCACGGTGCCGCTCAATCCCGGCAAGAACCTGACTGTGATTTGCGAAGTGGTCGCGATGAATCACCTGCTGCGCTACAGCGGCGTGAATTCGGCACACGCCTTCAACGACCGGCTGATCCGCCGGATGCGCGACAAGCGGGAGCCGCAGGAGTACCTCGAGGAAGACTATGAGTGAGCCGCTCCGCGGCGTCATCGTATCGCACTCGGGGCTGGCGCAGGCCTTGGCGTCGGCCGTCTCGACCATCACCGGCGTCGCGGGCGCGCTCGTGCCGGTCAGCAACGAGGGGTGCGACAACGACGCCCTCGGTGAGCGCTTGCGCCAGGCGGTGGCCGGGCAGCCGGCGGTGCTGTTCGTGGATCTGCCCGGCGGATCATGCCTCACGAATTCGATCCGCTACGCCAAGCAACACGCCGACATCGCCGTCGTCACGGGCGTGAACCTCGCGATGCTGCTCGACTTCGTGTTTCACCGCGAGATCACGCCCGCCGAGGCCGCGCGCCGCGCCGCGGATGCGGGCGGCAAAGCCATCCGCGTAACGGCGGCATGAGCATCGCGCTCTACCGCATCGACGACCGCCTCATCCACGGCCAGGTGGTCGTGGGATGGGGGCAGCCCCTCGACTGCACGTTCATCGTGCTCGTCGACGACGAGGTGCGGGGCAGCGATTGGGAGCAGGATCTCTATCGGATGGGTGTCCCCCCCCACATCGAGATCATCTTCGCCTCCGTGAGTGAGGCGGCGGAGCGGCTGCCCGCCTGGGAGACCGACACGCGCGTCGGCATCGTGCTCGTCCCGGACATCGACACGGCCACGGCCCTCGTGGGCCAGACCGATCGCATCAAGAAGCTCAACGTCGGCGGCATTCACCACCGCACCGGCCGCACCGAGCGGCTGCGCTTCGTGTACTTGAGCGAGGACGAGCGCGCGAAACTGCGCCAGCTCGCGGCCAAGGGCGTGGACGTCACGGCGCAGGACGTGCCCACCGCGCGCCCCGTCCCCCTGGCGGAGTTCGCGTGAGCCTCCAGGTGCTGATCGCGTTGCTCGGATGGGGCACGCTCGTCGGCGTCGACCTCGTGAGCCTGCCGCAGATGATGATCGCGCGGCCGCTCGTGGCGGGCACCGTCGCGGGCGCCATCCTCGGCGACCTGGACGCCGGCCTCAAGCTGGGCGTCATCTTCGAGCTGCTGCAGTACGACATCCTTCCCGTTGGCGCGGTGCGCTACCCCGAGTATGGTCCGGCGACGGTCGCGGCCGTCGCGACCGCGCATGGCGCCGCGGGCGCCCTGGGGCTCGGGCTCGGTGCCGTGGTCGGCCTCGTCATCGGACTCCTCGGCGGCATCACGATGCATCTCTTGCGCCGCATCAACTCGCGCATCGTGAGCGCTGCGTCCGCGGCGCTCGAGTCGGGAGATCCTCGGGTGCTCGTGCGCCTGCACGTCGGCGGCTTGCTGCGCGACTTCCTGCGGGCCGCGGTCGTCACCGCACTGGGACTCGGCTTCGCGGTGCTCGTCCCGCCCCACGTCACGTTTGTCTTGACGCCTCGCGGCGCGACCGTCGTCGCCGGCGCCGCGGTGGCAGCAGCATTGGCCGCGGGCACCGCGGGGACGTTCCGGCTCGTGGGCCGCGGTCCCAATCTCGCGTGGTTCGCGGCCGGGCTGGGCGGCGGCGTCGTGGTAGCGGCATGGCTGCGGTGACGCCGCGGTTCGGGCGCGCACTCCTGCGGCTCTTTGCCGTGCAGGGGTCGTACAACTACGAGCGCATGCTCGGCCTCGGCGTGGGCGTTGCCGAGGAGCCGTTGCTGCGCGGTCTGCCGGCCGACGGCAGCGCGAGCCCGTACCGCGCGGCCGTGGCACGGGGCGCGCACTTCTTCAATGCGCATCCGTACCTGGCGGGTCTCGCGGTCGGGGCCGCGGCCCGCGCCGAGCATGACGGCGCGCCGGCCGAGCTGGTCGAGCGGCTGCGCGCCGCGCTGTGCGGCCCGCTCGGCTCCATCGGCGATCGTCTGGTCTGGGCGGGATGGCTGCCGCTCCTCTCGGGTCTCGCGCTCGCGGCCGTCAGCCTGGGGGCCGGGTGGGCCGCGGCCGTGGCGTTCCTCGTGGTCTACAACATCGGCCACGTGGCGCTGCGCTGGTGGGCCCTGCGCGAGGGCTGGAAACACGGCGTGCGCGTCGCGTCGGCGCTGAACAATCCGATTCTGCAGCGCGGCGCCGTGCTCGCGGGACCCGCCATGGCCTGCGCTGTCGGTCTGGCGCTGCCGCTGGCCGCGCAATTCCTCGCGGCGTCGTTCGGGGCGTGGGGTCGGGCGGTGATCGCGGCGGCCGCCGGCGTCGGGTTCCTCGGGCTCTACTTCCTCCCCGGGCGCGTGACCGGGCTGCGCCTCGGCCTCGGATTTGCGGCGCTCGCCCTCGTGGCGGCGTGGGTATGGCAGTGATCGAGCGCGAGGCGCAGATCGTGAACCCGCTCGGGATGCATGTCCGCCCCGGAGCGGAATTCGTCAAGATCGCGAACCGCTTCAAGGCTGCCGTCGAAGTCCGCAACGGCGACGTGGCCGTTAACGGGAAGAGCATTCTCGGGATGATGACGTTGGCGGCCGAGTGCGGTTCGTCCATCACCATCAGGACCGACGGCGATGATGCCGAGGCCGCCATGACGGCGCTGCTCGAGCTCGTCGCAGCCGGGTTCTACGAGATGCACCTGAAGCTCGGCGACGACGAGGGCACATGAGCGAACGCCGGCTCAAAGGTATCGGGGTCTCTCCCGGGATCGCGGTGGGGCGCGTGGTGGTGGTGCGCTGGGCGCTCCCCGAGGTGCCGCACCGCGTCGTGCCGCGCAGCCAGGTGGAGAAAGAGGTCCGCCGCCTGCGCGCGGCCATCAAGGACGTGCGTATCCACTTCACGGAGCTGCGCGCCCGCGCGGTGGAGCGCGCCGGCCTCGATGCCGCCCGCATTTTCGACGCGCAGATACTGATGCTCGAGGACCGCGAGTTCATCGGCGCGGTCGCCGAGCTGATCCGCGAGAACCACCTCACGGCGGAGAAGGCGTTCGAGTTCAAGACGCTCGAGGTGCGGGACCTGTGGACCGACGCGGGCAACCCGCTCCTCAAGGAGCGCTTGGCCGACGTCACGGGTGTGGCGATCCGGGTCATCCAGCATTTGATGCACCGCGGGGCCGAGGATGTGTGGGACGGGATCTCCCAGCCGTCGGTCGTCGTGGCGAAGGAGCTCTCGCCCGGGCTGACGGTGCAGCTCGACCGCGAGCACGTGGTGGGTCTGATCAGTGAGGAGGGCACCCGCACCTCTCACGCCGCGATTCTGGCGCACTCGATCGGGATTCCGGCGGTGTTCGGCCTGCGGCACGCGGTCGAGCGCATCCGGGCCGTCAAGACGGTGATTCTCGACGGCACCCGCGGCACCGTCCTGCTCGACCCGAGCCCCGACGAAGTGGCGGAAGCTCAGCGCAGCGAGACGCGGCGCGGCGAGATGACGGCGCGCCTCGAGGAAGCCGTCACCAAGGCGTCCGATACACTCGACGGCACGCACATCGCGCTGCGGGGCAACGTCGATCTTCCCGCCGAGATTGCGGCCGCCAAGGCGCACGGCGCCGAGGGCGTGGGGCTGCTGCGTACCGAGTTTCTCCTCTCGGGACACTCGACCCTGCCATCGGAGGATGAGCAGGCGACGTACTTCCGGCGCGTCGCCGACGCCTTCCCAGGCCATCCCGTGGTCGTGCGCACCTATGATCTGGGCGGAGACAAGTTCCCGGCGCCGTTCCGCACCGCCCCCGAAGCGAATCCGGCGCTGGGGTGGCGCGCCATCCGCGTGTGCCTCGACGAGCCGGAGATGTTCCGGACGCAGATCCGCGCCATCTTGCGTGCCGCCGCCCACGCGCCGATCCACCTCATGATCCCGCTCGTTACGCGGCTCGATGAAGTCGAACGGACGCGCGTGTTCGTGGCGGAGGAGGCGGAGGCACTGAAGAAGGCCGGCATCGAGGCCGCCATGTCGGTGCCGGTCGGCGTCATGGTCGAGACGCCCGCGGCGGCGGTAATGGCCGATCGCCTCACCGAGATCAGCGACTTCCTGAGCGTCGGCACGAACGATCTCACGCAGTACACACTCGTCGTGGATCGCGGCAACGCGCGACTCGCGGATCGCTTCACACCGCACGATCCCAGCGTGCTGCGGCTGCTCAAGCTCGTGGCGGAGGCGGCGCGCGCAGGGGGGAAACCGGCCAGCGTGTGCGGCGAGATGGCCTCCGAGCCGTTGTCGGCGTTTCTGCTCATCGGGCTCGGCTACGAGACGCTGTCGGTGGCGCCGCCGGCGCTGCCGCTCATCAAGTGGTTGATCCGGCAGGTGAGCACCGAACGGGCGCGCGCCGCCGCCGCCGCCGCGCTCGCGGCGCGCAGTGCGGAGCTCGCGCTCGACATTCTCCGCTTCTCACTCAAGGAGGCGGTCGATCTTTCTCTCCTCGATCCCGACGCACGGTTGCCCGCCGGACGGCGCTCGGGTAGCTTGAAGACCTAAGGACAACCTATGCCCGCACATCGACACGTCTTCACTTCCGAGTCGGTTACGGAAGGCCATCCCGACAAGATCGCCGATCAGATTTCCGACGCGATCCTCGACGCGATCCTCGCCAACGATCCCAAGGCGCGGGTCGCGTGCGAAACGCTCGTGACTACGGGCATGGCCATCGTCGCCGGCGAGATCAGCACCTCCACCTACGTCCCCATTCCCGACATCGTCCGTGGGGCCATCACCGCCATCGGCTACACCGACGCCTCCTTCGGCTTCGACGCCCAGACGTGCGCGGTGCTCACGACGATCGACCGCCAGTCCGGCGACATCGCGATGGGCGTGGACCGCGGCGGCGCGGGTGACCAGGGGATGATGTTCGGGTACGCGAGCGACGAGACACCGTCCCTCATGCCGCTCCCCATCGTGCTCGCGCACCGCCTCGCCGAGCGACTGGCCGCGGTCCGCAAGGCCGGGGAACTGCCGTGGCTGCGTCCTGACGGCAAGACGCAGGTGAGTGTGATCTACGAGGGGGCGAAGCCCGTCGGGATCAGCAAGCTCGTGGTGTCGACGCAGCACTCCGAATTGGTCTCCAACGATGAGCTGCGGGCCGGCGTGATCGCGCACGTGGTGCGGCCGGTCGTGCACGACGCCGGCTTCGAGGTGGCGGACGCGGACATTCTCGTGAATCCGACGGGGCGGTTCGTAGTGGGCGGCCCCCAAGGCGATGCCGGCCTCACCGGCCGCAAGATCATCGTCGACAGCTACGGCGGGATGGCGCGGCACGGCGGCGGCGCGTTCAGCGGCAAGGATCCCTCCAAGGTCGATCGCTCCGCGACGTACGCCATGCGGTGGGTGGCCAAGAACATCGTGGCCGCCGGGCTGGCGCAGCGCTGCGAGGCGCAGGTCGCCTACGCCATCGGTGTCGCCGAGCCGGTGTCCGTCATGATCGAGACATTCGGCACAGGTACCGTGCCGCAGGATGCGATCGAGAACGCCGTGCGCGAGGTGTTCGACCTCACGCCCGGTGGCATCATTCAGGCCCTCAATCTCCGGAACCCCATCTACCGGCCGACGGCCGCTTACGGCCACTTCGGGCGCGCGCCCGAACGGCGCCGGGTGGCGGATCGCGACGTCGAGCTCTTCACGTGGGAGCATGCCGACCGCGTCGAAGAGCTCAAGGTTGCCGCCGACCGTGCGTCTCGCGCTTCCCGAAAGGCCAAGGTGTGATCACTGTTTCGAAGCAAGACCACGACATCAAGGACGTAAAGCTCGCCGACGAAGGACGCCGCCGGACCGAATGGGCCGAGCGTTCGATGCCGGTGCTGCGGCAGTTGGCCGAGCGGTTCGCCAAGGAACGGCCCCTCGCCGGGAAGCGGCTCGCCGCCTGCCTCCACGTCACGACGGAAACCGCCAACCTGATGGTCGCGCTGAAGGCCGGCGGGGCCGACGTCGTGCTGTGCGCCTCGAACCCCCTCTCGACGCAGGACGACGTGGCCGCCCATCTGGTGCGCGATCACGGCATCAAGGTCTTCGCGATCAAGGGTGAGGACCACACGACCTACTACGACCACATCCGCGCGGCGCTGGCGCACCGGCCCGACATCACGATGGACGACGGCGCCGACCTGGTGGGGGCGCTGCACATGGTGGCCCTGAACCGGCTGGACGATTTGGCGCCGCCGGTCCGGAAGTGGGTCGAGACGCTGTCCGCCGCCGAGCGCAAGGCGCTCGTCGCCGGGGTGACGGGCTCGACCGAGGAGACCACGACCGGGGTCATCCGCCTCAAGGCGATGGCCAAGGACGGCGTGCTGCAGTTCCCGGTGATCGCCGTGAACGATTCCGACACCAAGCACCTGTTCGACAACCGCTACGGCACGGGCCAGTCGACGCTCGACGGCATTATCCGCGCGACCAACATGCTGATCGCGGGGAGCACGGTGGTGGTGGCGGGGTACGGGTGGTGCGGGCGGGGATTCGCGCTGCGGGCACGCGGCGCCGGCGCGAACGTCCTCGTCACCGAAATCGATCCGATGAAGGCGCTCGAAGCCCAGATGGACGGGTACCGTGTCACCACGATGGCCGACGCGGCGCGCGTGGGCGATCTGTTCGTGACGCTGACGGGCAACGTGGAGGTGATCCGGGTGGAGCACATGCGGGCGATGAAGGACGGCGCTACGCTCGCGAACTCGGGGCACTTCAACGTCGAAATCGATCTCGAGGGCCTGAAGAAGACCGCCAAGGGCCCAGTGGCGGTGCGCGATTTCGTGGAGGAGTGGCAATTGGACGGCAAGAAGATCTTCGTCCTCGCCGATGGACGGCTCATCAACTTGGCGGCCGCCGAAGGCCATCCCGCCAGCGTGATGGACATGTCGTTTGCGAACCAGGCCCTGGCCGCCGAGCACGTCGTACGGCACGCCAAGACCCTGTCGAAGGACGTGCACCGCATTCCGACCGAGCTCGACAAGGAAATCGCGCGGCTCAAGCTTCAGGCGATGGGCGTCACCATCGACACGCTGACGCCGTCCCAGAAGAAATACCTCGCTTCCTGGGACATGGGCACCTGAGGCGATGATTCAGGTCCGCGTGGCCCACCTCGGGCTGGACCGCACGACCAACACGCCGGTCGTTATTCTGCAGGAGCAGGAGGGGGAGCGGGTGCTCCCGATTTGGATCGGCCCCGCGGAGGCGAGCGCCATCGCGATGGAGCTGGCGGGCGTGAAGTTTTCGCGCCCGCTGACGCACGACCTGCTGAAGCAGGTCATCGTCGGACTCGGCGCCGACCTCCGCAAGGTGATCATCACGCAGGTGAAGGACAACACCTACTTCGCCGAGCTGCACATCTATCGCGGGGACGCGGTCATCCAGATCGACGCGCGGCCCTCCGATTCGATCGCCCTCGCACTGCGCCTCAAGGCGCCCATTTTCACGCACGAGAACCTGCTGGAGCTCACGTCGGTCGAGACCGCCGAGGGCGGGGTCAATCCCGCGGCGGGCCCGCTCGACGCCGATTCGCTCAAGTCCTACCTCCAAAACCTCGATCCTGAAGACTTCGGCAAGTTTACGCCGTAGCCTGGGGCCGGCGCTCGCGCTGGCCCTCGTCGGCGGCACGCTCTCCGCGCAGGTCGTGAGCGTGAGCGGCCGCGTGCTGTTGGGCGGCCGCGACTCCGTGCCGTTGCGCGGCAACTGGGCCGTGCTGCACCGGGTCACGCGCCAATCTGCCGGGCCGATCGACTCGGTGCGCACCGATGCGGCGGGCCGCTATCGAATGCAGCTGCAGCGTCCTCGCGCGGCCGCGGATTCGGGCGCCGTGTACGTCGTCAGCACTTGGCACGACAGCCTCGCGTACTTCTCCTTGCCCCTCAACGTGCAGGGGCGGACGGCCGTGCGCGTCGAAGATCTCGTCGTGTACGCGACGACCAAGGGCACGCCGCCGATTGAGCTGGCGCGCCGGCTCGTCACGATCGGGTTGCCCGGCGCGGACGGGACCCGCGAGGTCCTCGAGATCCTGGAGCTCCAGAACACGGGCTTGAGCACGCGCATCACGGACGACACGCTCGTCCCGACGTGGTCCGGCGCGATTCCGCCCACCGCGATCCAGTTTCAGGCTGGTCAGGGCGACATATCCGCCGAGGCGATGAAGCGGGTGGGCGATCGGGTCTTCGTGCTGGGCGCGATTCCGCCGGGCCAGCCGAAGCAGCTCACCTATGGCTACACGCTTCCCGCCGGTGGGCGCAGGTTCGCCATTCCGATCGACCAAGCGACGCGCGACCTGAACCTGTTGGTCGAGGATACGGTCGCGGCCGCCGAGGCTCCGGGCGTCGAATCGCTCGGCGTGCAACAGATCGAGGATCGCCGGTTCGCGGCGTATCGCGCCGGCCCGCTCGCGCCCGGCGACCGTGTGACGATCGGCTTGCCGCGCGGCCCGTTCCGCCCTCAGATGCTCGTGCCGTACGTCGTCGGCGTGCTCGGGG
>DATHDT010000167.1:0-4682 GCA_035318905.1 Gemmatimonadales bacterium
CTGCTGCGTGAGTTGTGCGCGGTTTCGGAACCGGACGAGAACCGTGCGCACCGGCACATAGACGTCCATGTTGGCGTCGCGGATTCCCAGACGCTGCGCCGTTTGCTGGGTGAGGCGGCGATCTTGGAGGACGCCGACCACGGTCACCCAGGTTTCCCCAACCTTGAGCGGGCGCCCGATCGGGTCCTCCGTCGTGAAGAAGCGCGTGCGCACGCCGTGGCCAATGATGGCGATGGGAAGCCCCTGCTCCACCTGCTGCGGCGTGAACGTCGCCCCCGAGGCCAACGCCAGGTTCGTGAGCCGGAAGTAGGTCGTGTCGACGCCCACGAGTTTCCCGCTGCGGCGGCGGCCCTCCCGCGTGAGGGAGGTGTTCAGCACCACTTCCGCGCTCGTCACCTCGACTCCCGGGACCACCCGCGCGATCGCCTGGGCGTCGGCGTATGTGAGGCCGGGCGAGAACTTCGTCACTTTCTTGCCGGATTCCTCCTCGGCGGGACCCTCGTGCTGCTCTACGAGGGGCGTGATCATCACGTTGTTCGAGCCGAGCAGGCGCATCTGCTCGAGGATCTCGCGCTCGGCGCCCTTCCCGATCGCCAGCATGGCGATGACCGAGGCGACCCCGAACAGAATGCCGAGCGAGGTGAGGGAGGCGCGGAGCTTATTGTGCTGCACGGCTTCGACCGCCGTCCGCATGCTGAAGCCGACGTGCGCGACGAACTCGCGGCGCAGCTCGGCGAGGTTCACCGCCGCGGCGGAGGGGCGGGCGCCACGATGTTGCCCCCGCGGCGGGCCGTGTCGCCTCCCGCCACCGGGAGGCTGTCGCGCACGGAGGCCGGGAGGCGCGTCAGGGTGATGTGTTCGTGGTCGGGCGGGGGCGTCAGCAGCACCCGATCATTCTCCTCGAGACCACGCACGATCACCACTTCATCGTCGCTCATCGGCCCCGTGATGACCTCCTGCTTCGTGACGCGGCCGCCGTCCTGACGGTACACGAACGGAACTCCTCCTTCGCTGCTCACCGCCTCCAGGGGCACGTACAACGCGACGGCCAACTTCAGGGTCTCGATCCCGTTCCCCGTGGTCATCCCGGGACGCAGCGTCGTGTCCGACTCCTGCACCGTCACCTTGACCTCGAAGACCTTGGCGTCGGTGTTGGGCCGCTGCTCACCGACGTTCGCGACGCTCGCCACGGTCCCGGTAAGGCGCTTGGTCGGATCGGCATCCAGGGTGAGGATCACGGGCTGACCGACGGCGAGCTTGCGCACGTCGATCTCGTTGACATAGGTGACCGACTCCATCCGGGTGAGGTCGGGCAGCGTCGCCACACCGGGCTCCCAGGCGTTCACTTGCGATCCGGTGGTGCGCTTGCGACCGTTCCACTCCTTCACGTAAATCACCATCCCCGCCGCCGGCGCGCGGATCGTAAACCCCGCCATCACATCCTGCACGGCCTTGAACAGGTTGCGCTGCCGCTGCATGTCGGCACCCACTTCTCGCATCTTGGCGCGGGCCTGTTCCGTCTTGGTCGTGTAGTCGGACCGTGCCTGCGCCAACGCCCGCTCCGCCTTCTCGTAGTCGATCTCGGCCTGGCGCCGCACCGTGGGCGCCTCGTAGACCGCCTGCTCTTTGGCGAGGCGCTTTTCCTCGAGCTGCAGCTCCATGGTGCGGATGTTCTCGCGCGCCGTGGACAGCGTCAGGGTGGAGTCGAGCATGGCCTGCTCGTATTGTGCCTCCGCCTTCGTCAGTGCGAGCCGCACTTCCTCGAGCTTGTTCGCCAGGGTCGAGCGGTCGAGCTCCGCGACAATGTCGCCCTGCTTCACGATCGTCCCTTCCGGCACGATCGACTGAATCTTCATTTGCCAGGCCCCAGCCTGCTGCGCGCCGGAGGGCGCGGTGATCTGGACGAACTCTCGCGCCCGCAGCTCGCCGGAGGTGCTGACGGTCACCGCGAAGGGACCGCGCTTGACGCGCGCGACGAGCGAGTTGTCGGGAGCCGCCGGACCGCGCGCCAGCAGCCAGGCGCTGGGGACGAGGATGCCGGCGCCGACTCCCAGCAGGAGGCGCCGGGAGGGCCGAAATGCACGCAACGTGGCAAGTGAAGGCAGGCGGAGACGCATGGGACGACCTCGTCTAAGGAAAGCCGTACGTTAGACACATTCGAGTCGATTTCCGTTCCGCGCCAGGGATACCGCACGAAACGTCACTGTCGCGGAGGCGCATCACCTCAATCGCCGAGCCACGTCCGCGCTCCAGCCTGCTTGTTGAGATGCCCGAAGCCCATGTTTCGTCTCGGAATCGTACCGGCGCTGCTCCGCCTTCTCCGCCTGGCCCAGACGCTGGGCCAGGGCCGAAAGCTCCCCATCGGACTGCCGGCAGGGCCGCTCCAGGTCCCTGAAAGCCCGCCGCATGAGGCGCGCGTGCACTTCGGCGAGGTCGAAGTGCGTCTGTTCGTGCACGAGCACGGTGCGCCGCTGCACGGTGTCCCTCAGGACGACGGCCCGGACCCACGACTGGCGGGGCCGGAATCCCGCGACGACGCGGAACTCGAAGGCGTCACCGCGGCACTTCCACGCCGAGTAGAGCGTGTAGGCGGTGATGGCGCCCTCGGAGCCATCCGCGGGGGGATCGCCCTGGAAGTCGTCCCAGGTGAGGCGCCGCGTGGACCACGCGACAGCGCGGTCCTCCGTCATGTCGTTGCGGATCAGGTCGTCGAGGGCAGCCGAGGAGGATCCGATCGGCGCGGACGGAGGCGGCGCGGGCGGGGCGCTGGCGCAACCGAGCACCGCCATGGTCAGCACCACACCCGCGAGACGTGATGTCACGTGGCGAGCATGCCCGCGATCTTGTGGACGGTCTTCCAGTTCCGGCACGTCGCCGTGACATCGAACTGTTTCTCGATAAACAAATTGGGAAAGCCGTAGAGGCCGTTCTTCTTGCGGCCACTCACGATGAACGCCTCCCGCCCCTTCACGCTGATCACGTCGAGCGCTTCCGGCACCGAGCGCAGCGGCAATCGTGGGATCTGCCGGGGCTTCCGGGATAGGAATGCGACATACAGCGCGAGACGCGGCTTGCCCGCGTAGCGCCTGAACGGATTGGCTTGCACGAGCCGCGCGACCTCGCGCACCGTGCGGATGAATAACCCGGGAGGTACGTCGAAGAGCTGCCCCAGTTCGGCCCGAATGCGTCGCTCCAGCGCGCCGATGCCGGCGGCGGGGCCTGGGGAATCAAAGAGCACGTTGCCGCTCGCAATCAGGGTCCGCGCGTCCTTGCACCCGGCGGCGGTGAATGCGTCGCGCAGAACCGTCATCTTCACGACCGCGTGACCACCGACGTTGATCGCACGCAGGAAGGCGACGTAGGTCGTCACCGCAGACGCCGCAGCTCCAACTCCGATACGATGAACCCGAACGCCGGCCATCCCCCGGAGCGGACCGAGCGTTCGAACCACATCCGCGCGCGCGTCGTGTCGCCGCGCACGAGGTACCAGTTGCCCACGCCGTAGCTCAGCGTCGCCACTTGGATGTCGCTCGTGTCGGCGGCGGTGATCACAGAGTCCGGCCCAATTTCGCCGCGGTAGAGGCGGAGGCGCTGCGCATAAGCGTTTCCCGCCGGGATCGAGTCGGGTCGCCGGTCGAGCAGCGCCCGCGCGTCCGCCGCGTGGCCCGCGCGCGACAGCGACATCCACAACCAGTCGGTGGCACCCGCCCGTTCGCCCGAGTCGGGGGCGGCGGGCAGCGCGCGGGTGAACGCGCCCGCCGCGCCGGCGAAGTCGCCACGCGCGTAGCGCACGATCCCCAGGTGATACCAGATGCCGTAGATCGTGCTGTCGAGGCGACTCCCCTTCGTCAGATCGTCCATCGCGCGGTCGAACTGCCGCGTTGACAGATATCGATGGCCGCGCCAGCGGTAGAGCAGCGCATTCTGCGGGGCGATCGCGAGGCCGCGTGTGAAGGTCGCGATGGCTTCGCGGTACTGCCGGACGCCGGACTGGGCGAGGCCGAGCTGGATGATCAGATCGACGTTCTTGGGATTCGCCGCGAGCGCGCTCTCCGCGCGCGCGATCGCGCCGGTGTCACGTTGGGCGCGATACTCGACCCCGGCGGGGGAGCGATACTCCACCGCCTGGCCGGCGGCGGAGCCCGCAGTGAACGCAACGGCGACGAACGCTGCAGTGAGGCGCATAATCAACTCCTTATCGGGACACGGCGACGCCGACCCGCGAGTCGGCGGTGCCATAGTAAAGGAACCACCGTCCTTTGAAAGGCACGAGACCCTCGACAAACGTCGTGCCCTCGGGATATTGGCCCGTCCGTTCGTAGTCGCGCGTCGGCCGGATGAAGGGCGCATCCGACCGCGCGATCAGCTTCAAGGGATTTCGCGCGTCAAAGAGCGCCTGGCCACCCGTGTAGGTGCGCGCCGGGACGCTCGAGTCGCCGAATTGACGGCTGTTTCCTGCGTTGTACAGCACCACGATGCCGCTCGGCGTGATGAGCGCAGGGGGCCCGCCCTCGACGAGCCAGGAATCGAAGTAGCCGGGGCGCGGCGACAACACCTTCACGGGGTGTCCGTCGGGATCCTCGAGCGGCGTCCAGTCGATCAGGTTGTCGGAGGTCGCGATGAGGAGATCGGGAACGCCGAAATACATCCAGTACTTGCCGTTGACGCGGGTGGCGATGAGG
>DATHDT010000168.1:0-8574 GCA_035318905.1 Gemmatimonadales bacterium
CCCGTTCGGGAGCTTCATGCAAGCGATCCCGCACTGGGGCTTCATCGTCATTCACACCGCGCTGAGCCTCGTAGCGTTTGGGCTGTATCGAAAAACCAAAAACGCGGGGTTCCTCTTCTTTATCCTCGCCGAGCTGTCGTACATCACGTACCACGCCCACCTGACGCACTTCCTGTTCGCCCATACCCTCGCGGAGGTGCTCGACATCGTCGCGTTGGTGACGATCGCTATGGGGTTGACGGCTCGTAGCCCGGACAAGTGAGCACGGGCAGCGCGGGGTACCGGCGAAACCGGGGGTCGTCGTCGGCCCGCCGGCAGCGGTAGAACACCGACCCGCGCCGGTTCGACACGGTCCGCATCCAAACGCAGGTCGCGCAGAGGCCCACCCCGCCGGAAGGGGGCAGAGGGAGTGCGTCGGGCTCAATCATTAGGTCAAAGATGAAGCTAGCTGTATCTTGGAACCGTGAGCCAAGTGGACGACCTCGGGCTCCCGCCCGGCCTCCGGGACGAGTACCTGCAGGGAGCGCGTGACCAGCTCGGGGGAATCGCGGAGCTGGCCGAGCGGCTCATCGCCTCCGGCGACGACGTGGCGGCGATCGAAGAGTTGCGTCGCGATGCGCACAAGCTCCGCGGCTCGGCTGGGTCGTTTGGGTTCGCCCAGGCGAGCGTGGTCGCTGCCGAGCTGGAAGATGCGGCCAAGCAATGGCTGGCGCAGCCGGCCGATGGCGTCGCCGCGCGCGGCGCCGCGGCCCGCGGCTTCGTCCGCCGCCTCGCCGCCGCGCTGTTCACGAAGCAGGCTGTCGCGACAGCTCCGCGCACGCCCGACGCAACACCCACCACGCACACCCAGCACGACCCGTCCCCAGGCGACGTCCCCGAAGTCATCGTCGTCGAAGACGACGCCGCCCTCGCCGACCTCCTCACGTTCGGGCTCGAGGCTCGGGGGTATCGCTTCGTGCACTACCGGAACGGCCGTGACGCGCTCGACCATTTGCGCACGTTGGACACCCGCGGGACCGTACCGCTGCTGTTGCTCGATGTCGACCTGCCGGCGCTCGACGGCTACTCGATCTTCGAAGCCTTGCAGAAGGAATGCGCCGGCAAGTTCCGTGTCGTATTCACGACGGTGCACGGGAGCGAGGCCGAACAACTGCGCGGCCTCGAGGCGGGCGCCATCGACTACATGGTGAAACCGATGAGCCTGCGCGTGGCCCTCGAGAAGATCCGCCGCTGGGTGGGGAGGTGACGAGCCGCCAGTTCCTCCTGGTTGTCGCGCTGGTTCAGGGCGTGCTCCTCGCCGCCCTCGTCGTGCTCATCATTCTGAATCGTTGGTTCCGGCTGCGGCGTAGCGCGCACCTCCAACCACGGCGCGCGGCCGTCGACGACGCGATGCGGCGTTGGGCCGCGGGGGCGGCCCCGCTCGCCGGCGTCCTCATCGGCCTGGCGCGGCTGCCGGTATCCCTCGCGATCGACGCGCTGGTCGGTTGGTCGGCGCGCGTGCCGGGAGAGCGCTGGCGCGAGCTCGCCGCGGAACTCGAGCACCAATGGTGGGCGCGAGTCGTCCGCGCGAACGGCAACTCGGCCCGCTGGTGGAAGCGCCTCGAGTGCGCGCGCTTTCTGAGCGTGGGCGCGATGCCGAGCGATATCGCGCGGCTTACGCGGCTGATCAACGACCCGCACGCCGCCGTGCACATCGCGGCAGTCGCGTCCCTCGAGCGGATGGAGAGCACTCCCCTCACGCTCACCGCGCTCGAGCGTCTCCCGAGCCTCGCACCCACCGTGCAGGCGTACTACGCGGGCATGCTGCGGCGCTCCCGGCCCGTGGTGATCCAGCACTTGCAGAAGCGGCTGCGGCGCACCGACGACCCCGCCTTGCCCCGCCTCGCGGAATTCGCCGTGCGCCTGGCGGAGCCGGCGCTGCGCGAGCGCATGACCGCCTTGGCCGACCACACGAATCTCGAAGTCCGGACCCAAGTGGCCCGCGCCCTGGGCAGCTTCCCACATCGCGAATCGGTCGCGGCCCTCACCCGTCTGGGCGCCGACTCCACTTGGGAAGTACGGGCCCAGGCGGTGCGCTCCCTGGGGATGATTGCGGACGCGACGACGCTGTCGCTCGTGCGCGGGTTGGTGCGGGATCCCATCTGGTGGGTGCGGCTCAGGGCCGCGCTGGCCCTCATGCGCTTCGGCGGGGCCGGTCGCAACGCCCTGCTCGAGATCGAGGTCGGCGGCAATGCCGAGGCCCGCGACGTCGCCAAGATGATCCTGGGCCTGCCCGCTCAGGCGTTGGCGGAGTTCGCCGCGTGAGCGTCTTCGGGGGCGTGATTCACGGCACCGACCTCGCGATCCTCATCTATTTCCTGGGCCTGAACTCGTTCTACGCCCTGCTCCTCGTGCTGTCGATCCCCGAGATCTGGGAGCAAACGCGCCTCGCCGAGGACGACGATTTCCAGCGCCTCATGCAGAGCGACGCCCTGCCGCCGATTACGATGCTCGTCCCAGCCTACAATGAGAGCGCGACGATCGAGGCCAGCGTCACCGCGATGCTGACGCTCGAGTATCGCAGCTACGAGGTCGTCGTCGTGAACGACGGCTCCAAGGACGATACGATCGACCGGCTGCGGCACGCCTTCGATCTGTACGAAGTGCCGCGCATCTATCCTGAGACGATCCCGACAAAGCCGCTGCGAGCCGTGTACCGCTCGCGCACGCGCTCACGTCTGCTCGTGCTCGACAAGGAGAACGGCGGCAAAGCCGACTCACTGAACGCCGCGATCAACGCCAGCCGCTTCCCGCTCGTGATCGCGGTGGACGCCGACACGTTGATCGAGCCCGACGCGCTGCTGCGTCTCACGCGACCCTTCCTTTTGGGGCGCGAGATCGCCGCGGTGGGCGGCACCGTCCGGGTCGCTAACAACTGCACCGTGAAGGATGGCCGCGTGACCGACGCGCGCGTCCCCCACAGCCTGCTCGCAGGCATCCAGGTCGTCGAGTACCTGCGCGCGTTCTTGTTCGGCCGCCTCGGCTGGAACCGGCTCGGCGGCAACTTGATCATTTCCGGCGCCTTCGGGTTGTTTCGAAAGGACTACGTGTCGGCGATCGGCGGATATCGCACAACCAGCATCGTCGAAGACCTGGACCTCGTCATACGGCTGCATCAGTACCTGCGCCGGCTGAAGATCCGCTACGAGATGCCGTTCATCCCCGATCCCGTCGCGTGGACCGAAGTGCCCGAGTCGGCCAAGGTCCTCTCGCGCCAACGCGAGCGCTGGCACCGCGGCCTGATCGCCGCGACCTGGCAGTACAAAGGAATGATGTTCAATCCCCGCTACGGGCGCGTCGGATTCCTGGCGATGCCGTTCTACGCGTTCGGAGAGATGCTCGCGCCCCTCATCGAGCTCTTCGGCTGGATCGTCACGGTGGGCGGTTTGGCGACGGGGATGGTCGACACAACGTTTGCGCTGCTCTTCGTCCTGGTCGCCTGGTGCTACGGCATGCTGCTCTCGATCTGGGCGGTCGTGCTGGAGGAAGTCAGCTTCCGCCGCTACCGCCGCTTCAGCGATCTCCTGTTGCTGCTGCTGTACGCCTCGCTCGAGAACTTCGGGTACCGCCAGCGCACTGTGTGGTGGCGCCTCAAGGCATTCGTGAGCGTCTGGAAGCACCAGCACGTGTGGGGCGAGATGACCCGGAAAGGATTCGCGACGCCGCCGTCGTGATCGTCCCCCTCCTGCTGCTGCTCCAGACACCAGCGTGTGACCGCCCCGCGGCACTTCGCGCGATCGATCTCGGATGGCAGGCCTACCGTCGAAACGAGATCGCACAAGCCGAGAGCCACTTCACCGCCGCCGACGCTGTGTGTCGCAACATTTCTGAAGCACAGACCGGCCTCGGTTTCGTCCGCCTGCGCCAGGGAGATGCGGCCGGAGCGGAGCGACGCTTCCTCGCCGCGCTACGCGGCGACTCCAGCGTCGCGGACGCGTGGTACGGCTTGGGTCTCGCGCGCGACCGTACGGGACGACGAGCGCCGGCCGTCGCCGCGTGGCGGCGAGCTCTCGCCGCGGTGCCAGGGTACGGCGACGCTCTCGACGCCCTGCTCGCGGCCGGCGTCGACAGCGGCATCCCACTGCCTCCAGCCCTACCGCCCGCCGTTCCCGTCCCCGCGCGCGCCACGGGCGAGCAGTTGGAGATCCGCGTCGGTGACGCCTGGCGGCCGTTCTACGTGAAGGGCGTGAACCTCGGCGCCGCCTTGCCGGGAAAATTCCCCGCGGAGTTTCCACCCGACGACTCGACCTACGCCCGCTGGCTGCAGCTGATCGCCGTCGCCAACGCGAACGTCGTGCGCGTCTACACGATTCTGCCGCCCGCCTTCTACCGCGCCTTCAAGGCATGGAACGACAGCCATCCGGAGCGGGCCCTCTGGCTCGTGCACGGCGTCTGGGCCGAGCTGCCGCGCCGCAGCGACTATGACGATCCGGTTTGGAAGACGCAGTTCCGGGCCGAGATGCGGCGCGTCGTGGACATCGTGCACGGCCGAGCCGCGATCGGCCTGCACGCCGGGCACGCGTGGGGCCGCTACGACGCCGATGTGTCGGACCACGCTCTCGCCTACATCATCGGGCGGGAATGGGAGCCCTTCTCGATCAAGGCGTTTAACGCGCTGCGCCGCACGCGCACCGCCTACGCGGGGCGATTCCTCGCCGTGGATCGCGGGACGCCATCCGATGTATGGATGGCCGAGCAGTGCGACTACATGCTCGCATACGAATGGGACACCTGGCACTCCGCGCGGCCGATCGCCTATACCAACTGGCCGACGCTCGACCCGCTGCACCATCCCACCGAGGCGACGCAGGCCGAAGAACAGGCGCTGCGGAAGCGGCTCGGCCTCCAGCCCAACGTTCGGCTCAAGGAGTACGACAACGACAGCGAGGCCCTCGATGCCATGTTGGTGCGCACCACGAGCGCGAATGTGGCAGGCTACTTCGCTTCTTACCACGCGTACCCCTACTATCCGGATTTCATCGGCCTCGACTCGGCGTACGGCGCGGCGCCGTCGCACTACCTCGGGTATCTCCTCGACTTAAAGCGCCATCACGCCGGCAGAGCGCTGCTGATCGCGGAGTACGGCGTCCCTTCGTCGCGCGGCATCGCCCATCTCGACGCCGATGGGATGCACCACGGCGGCCACGACGAGCGTGCCATGGCGGCGCGCGACGTGCGGCTGACGCGGGAGATCCGTGACGCGGGCCTCGCGGGTGGGATTCTGTTCGCATGGCTCGATGAGTGGTTCAAACACAACTGGGTGACGATCGACGTCGAGATGCCTGCCGACCGCACTCGGCTGTGGCACAACGTGATGGACGCGGAGCAGAACTTTGGTCTCGTCGGTCTGTACGCCGGCGACTCAACGCGCCCGGAGCCGGGCGGCGCTCCCGGGCGGTGGCGCGGGCTTCCGATGATCGCCGAAAGCGCGGGCACCAGCCTGCGCGTGGGAGCTGACCCGTCCTACCTCTATATAGGGCTCGTAGGGCCAGTTGGGCGCTGGACCGTGGGCATCGACCGCTTCCGGCTCATCTTGAACGACAGCGCCGATGCACAGCTCTTCGTCGACCACTCTTACAATCCGTACCTCGGCCCGCGTCCCGGCATGCGTCCCACAGACCTGGATGTGTTCTACAACCGGCGCGCCGCCAGTGACGCGCCGGCGACGGGGACATTCGACTCGCTATTCGTTGCGACGAACCGGTTTCGGGTGGCACGAGACGGCCGCACCTTCCCGGCCCGGGGTGTGAATCGGGGGCGGCTACGATACGGACAGGTCGCCGAGTCGTCCCTCGCTGATTGGTTCGTGGATCCGACGGGCCTGGTCGAGGTGCGGCTGCCTTGGGGGCTCCTCAACGTCACGGACCCGTCATCTCGAACCGTGCTGAAGCGCGTGCGCGATCCGGGGCCGTTCCTGACCGAGGTGAGTCCGGGGTTCGCGTTCGTGGTTACGGACCCGCAGGGCCGGCGGCTCGCGAACGCGCGGCCTTATGCCTGGCCCGTCTGGGAGGTCCCCGTTTGGCACGAGCGCCTGAAACCGGCATACTACGCCATGCAGGCGCTTTGGGGATCGTGGTGATTCATTTCTTGCTGCCATTGCTCGCGGCCGCCGTCCAGCTGCCGGAAGCCGAGGAGGCGTTTCGCCGCGGCGACCAGCACGCGGCGCGCGCCGGGTACGAGGCCGCTCTCGCCAAGGACTCGACGAATGTCCGAGCCCTGTACCGGCTCGCCGTGCTCGACAGTTGGGACGGGAAACTGCAACGCTCGCTCGACCGGTTCGCGCTGCTGCGCCGTCTCGAGCCCGCCGACGCCGACGTCATGGTGGCGCACGCGCGGGTGATGGCGTGGGCGGGGCAGAACGGCTCGTCGGAGCTGCTGTACGACTCGGTGCTGGCGCGGACGCCCGGCCGGAGCGACGCGATGGCCGGCCGCGCCCGCGCGGTCGCCTGGGCCGGGGACCTGGAACGCGCCGAGCGCCTGTGGCGCGAGGCCCTGGACGCGCATCCCGACGACGCCGAGATCGTGATCGGGCTCGCGCAGACGCTCTTCTGGATGGGGAAGCCCGAGCTGGCGGAGAGCTACGCGGCGCGCGCGCGCCAACTCGCGCCCGATGACCGGGCGGCGCGAGACCTGCTCAGCGTCGTGCGCGCGGCCCTGCGTCCCGAGGTCGCGACGAGCAGCAACTACGCGCATGACTCCGACGACAACGCCTTCTTCGCCCAAGATGGATCGATCACGACGTCCCTGGGCCGCGACCTGAGAGGCACGCTGCAGGCCGGCTGGCGCCGCGCCACCGATCCCGCGCGCTCGGGTTCGAGCTACGGGGCGGGCGGCTTCGTCATCGTACCACTCGGACGTGGCACAGTGCTGCGAGCGGGGCTCGGCGCTCGCCGCCTCGAGCCGGAGGGTGGGGTCGCGCGCACGCCCCTCACGGCGCAGCTGGGCCTCGGCTTCCGGCCCGCGCGGTTTGCCTCGCTGAGCGTCGCGTACAGCCGCATGCCATTCGACGAGACCGCGCTCCTGATCGAGCGCGGCTATAACGTGAGCGGCGTGGACGTGAGCTTCGACGCGACGCCGCGCCCCGGGGTCTCGGTCTCAGGCGGCGGCGGGGCGGCGTGGCTCTCCGATGCCATCGCCAATCGGCGGCTGGGCGGCGTGCTCGCCGTGATGTTCGCCCCCCACAAGGGCGTCGAAGTGGGGGTGCTCGGTCGCATGATGGGATATCGAGTTCCGAACCCCGGCGCCGGCTACTTCGCCCCCGATCGCTTCAGCGTGCTCGAGGCTCGCGGCGCCTACACGTGGCGGAGAGATCGGTGGGGCGTCCGGGCCGACGGCGGGTTGGGGATCCAGCAGGTGGGCGCCGGCGCTCCAACACAATCCGAATGGCACGGAGGGCTCGCCATTACACGCGGCTGGAGCGCCAACAGTGAGCTGGCGCTCGTCGGGTCGCTCACGAACAGCGCCGCGAGCCGCTCGGGAGGGGCGACGGCCGCCGGATTCAAGTATGCGACGGTCGCCCTGAGGTTACGGCAGGGGCTCTAGGGGCGCACCATTTGTGCGCTCACCCGCTCCGCATCTCGCATCACACGCAGCGCATTCAGCCCCACGACCTTCCGTACATTCGCTTCGCTCCACCCACGCCGCAGCAGCTCGGCCACGAGATCGGGGAACTTCGAGACGTCCTCGAGTCCGACCGGCACCTCACTGATGCCGTCGAAATCCGATCCCAGCCCGACGTGATCCACCCCCGCGATGTCGCGGATGTGCTCGATGTGGTCCGCCGCCTGTTTGAGCGTGGCCTTGGGTCCGCGCGCCGTCCAGGCCTTGAGCGAGTCGGCGCGCGCGACCGAGTCCGCGCCCGCCCCCCGTAACGCCCGCATCCATGCCGTCACGCTGTCGCCGTAGACGCGTACCGCCTCCGACACGAAGCCCGGGTTGAAGTTCACCATCACGACCCCGCCCTTCTGACCGACGATCCGCAGGATCGAATCGGGGACGTTGCGCACGTGGTTCGCGAGCGCGCGCGCCGAAGAGTGGGAGTAGAAGACGGGCGCGCGCGAGACGCGCAGCGCATCCATCATCGTCGCGTCAGACACGTGCGACAAATCCACGAGCATGCCGAGCCGGTTCATCTCGAGGACGACCTGCTCGCCGAAGGGCGTGAGGCCGTCGTGCTTGGCGGTATCGGTCGCGGCGTCAGCCCAGTCGATCGTCTCCCAATGCGTCAGCGTCATGTAGCGGACGCCGAGATCGTAGAACGATCGCAACGCACCGAGGGAGTTCTCGATGGCGTGCCCGCCCTCGATCCCGATCAAACACGAGATCTTCCCGGCCTTGAAGTTCCGTTCGATATCGGCCGCGGTCCGCGCGTCGGCGAAGGTCCCGGGGTATCGGGCGCAAAGCCGGTGGGACAGATCGATTTGCTCGAGCGCGTACACCCCTGGGTGCTCGCCCTCGTGAATTGTCGTCACAGGCACGTAGGCGGCCCAGAACTGCGCGCCGACGCCGCCGGCGCGGAGCTTCGGGATGTCGGTC
>DATHDT010000169.1:0-3201 GCA_035318905.1 Gemmatimonadales bacterium
TGGGGAGTGGTCAAATCGGTTTTGGTGAGGACCACCACGTGCGGCTTCGCGGCGAGGTCCGGCGAGTAGAGCTGCGACTCGCGGCGCAGCAGGTCGTACGTCGCCTGAGGGTCAGCACTGTCACAGGGCACCAGCACCGCCAGCATCCGCGTGCGCTCGACGTGCTGCAAGAACTTCAAGCCGAGCCCCTTCCCGGCGTGCGCGCCCTCGATGATGCCCGGGATGTCGGCGACGACGAACGTACGATGTCCCGAGAGCCCGACGACGCCCAGATGCGGCTCCAGCGTCGTGAACGGGTAGTCGGCGACTTTGGGGCGCGCCGCCGAGATCACGGAGAGCAGCGTGCTCTTCCCCGCGTTCGGCTCGCCCAGGAGCCCGACATCGGCAATGAGCTTCAAGAGCAACTCGATGTTGCGCTCGATGCCCTCCTCACCGGGCTCCCATTCGCGCGGCGACTGGTGCGTCGGCGTGGCAAAGTGCTGATTGCCGCGGCCGCCATGGCCGCCTTTCGCCACGAGCAGCGTCTGTCCCGGCTCGACAAGCTCGCCGAGCAGCTCGCCCGAGTCCGCGTCACGCAGCTCGGTACCGGGAGGCACGGGCAGGTAGACGTCCTCGGCAGACTTGCCGGTCATGTTCTTGCCCTTGCCGTGCTCGCCGCGCTCCGCCTTCCACTTCGTGTGATAGCGGTAGTCGAGCAGCGTGGCGAGGTTCGGGTCGGCGCGCACAAAGACGCTTCCCCCCGATCCACCATCACCGCCATCCGGTCCGCCCTTGGGGACAAATTTCTCACGACGGAACGAACTAGCTCCGGAGCCACCTGTGCCGGCAGCGACATGAACCACAGCTCGGTCTATGAACACTAGAGATTCCGCCCTCGCACATCAGCCCACATTTCCCACAACTTCAGCGCGCGCTCCTTCGTTAGATCCCCCTCGACAATCGCCAGCACCGCGTCAACCTCTTCGCGCGTCGATCCCGTATTCAGGGCTCCTCGGAGATGCGCGTGCAATTGGCGTGGCGCATTCAGCATCGCGATCGCCGCCAGCGTGCACAGCTCCCGCCGCTTGGTATCCAGCCCCGGACGCGACAGAATCTTGCCGTAGGCGTCGACGACGACCAACGGCTCGATCGCCGGATGCAGCGCCCGCAGATTCACCAACAGCTTGTGATAGGTCCGCCCATACACCTCGGCGCAGGCCTTCACGCCGCGCTCCGTCCACTGCTCCCACTCCGGATGCGCGATCGGCTCGCCCACCTCCTTGGGCGGCCCCGCCACCTCCCGCCACACGGCGAACGCGACGAGCGTGAGCGGATAGCCGACGTTGAGGAACCCCTGTAGCAACAGCTCCTCGACCCACCCCGCGGGCACGTCGGCCGCGCGCGCCGCGATCATTCGATCGCGCAAGCAGGCCTCGTCCCCGGTCGCGGTCGCCGTGGCTATCCGGACCAGGGCGAGTGTCGGTGCATCGAGGGTCACAGTACCACTCCCCACTCCCCACTCCCCCATCTTTTCATCGCGCGAGTCCCCCATTTACCCGCATCTCCCCCACCGTCTCGCCCCGCGAATTCTGCGTCGGCCGTGCGGTCACGGAGTCGGGCTGCGGCCTGAGGCCCAGCTCGGCAAGCACCGCGGCCATCGCCAGCGCCGAGGCCGCGCTGTGGCCGTCTTCGACCTTGAGGGCGACGCCGAGTTTCTCGGCGACGAGCAGCGCGCTATACACGCCCTCCGCCCCGACCTTCGTGATGACCCGCCCAGGATGCGCGCGCATCATCTCCGTGCACGGACGGCCCTCGCCCGCGATCAGCTCGGGGTGCATCAGCATCGGCACGGTCATCGCGGGGCCGAGGCGCGTGTACGCCAGTGCCATGTTTCGCAGCGGCAGGGCAAAACACGCGACGCCGCACCCGTCGACCGCGATCCCGATCTGCTCCTTGGGAACGTCCGTGAACAGGCTCACCTCGGTGAGGCAGCGCTGCTGCACGGGGTGCTCGAGCCGCGTGTAGAACTCCGTCGGCCAGCCGTGATGCTTCGCGAGCGCCAGCATGCCCGCGTGCTTCCCGGAGCAATTCGAATACACAGCCGTGAGCCGTACACCGCGTGTCTCATAATCCTTGGCCACCGCCTCGGAGAGCGGCCGGTGCGGTCCGCACAGCAGGTCGCGCTCCGAGCACCCAATCTTCTGAAGCAGCTCGCGCACCAGCGCCACCTGTGCCGGCTCGCTCGAGTGCGACGCGCAGATCAGCGCCAGGTCCTTTGCTGTAAGTGGGAATGAGTCCCCCACGTGGTCGGCGACGAGGGCCCCCGCCTGGAATGGTTTTGCCGCCGAGCGCCAGAACGTGACGAAGTCGGGATCGCCGGCGTGCGCGACGAGCTTCCCCGCGGCATCCACGACGGCTACGTGGACCTGATGACGCGACTCGACGATCGCGCCCCGCCGCAGCTCGACGATCACTGCTCCGTGCTCCGTGCCGTGAGGGTGAGTCCGATCCCCGCCACCACGATCGCGCCTCCGAGGAGCGCCAGGGGTGGCGGCGCTTCATGCAACCCCAGCCACGCAATCAGCGTCGCGCCCACGGGCTCCCCCCGCGCCGCGACGTTGACGGTCGTCGCCCGGTAGAACTTCAGCGCGTAGTTCATGCCCGTATGGCCGAGGAGCATCGGCCCCGCCGCGAGCGCGCCGAAGACTGCCCAGTCGCGTCCCGCGAAGCCGGTGAGGGGGATGGTGCGCGCCAACGCGACCACGAACAGCGTCCCGGCCGCGACGGCATAGACGATCGTCGCATAGGTCCAGACGCCGACGGTCGCGCGCACGCGCCGCCCGATGACGTAGTAGCCCGCCGCGGTGAGCGCCCCCGCGAGCGCCAACAGGTCCCCGCCCAACGCGCCGAGCGACAGCCGCGCATCGCCGATCCCAATCAGGATGGCACCGAGGACCGCGATCCCGATCCCCCATCCCTCGCGGCGGCTGGGATGCTCGTGCAGCCACACCGCGGCGAGCGCCCACACGAAGACAGGCTTGAGCGACACCAACACTACGGAGCTCGCCACGGTCGTGAAGCGGAGCGACGCGATCCAGGTCCAGAAGTGCGCGGCGAGGAGGAGGCCCGACAGCACCATGAGCCCCACCTCAGTACGCCGCACGTCCCACGCCGCACGTTCCCGCACCGAAAGCCCACCGGTGACCGGAAGCACGAGGGTCA
>DATHDT010000170.1:0-2414 GCA_035318905.1 Gemmatimonadales bacterium
GCGCACGGCGGGTCGCACGAAACACGTCGCGCGCAACCGCGAGGCGCGCGAGGGAGTCGGCGGGGTAAGGCGACGGGACGGCGGAGGGCGGCGAAGGACGGCGCAGGGCGGCCGAAGGCGTAAGCGTCACCACGGGTGCGAACCCCGAGACGGCGAGCGCCACGCCACCCGCGACCACCCACATCCCCACGCCCCACATCCCACGCCCCGTCATTTCGACCCCCGCGACAGGAAGAGGCCCACAACCGTGGCCTCGATCTTCAGCTGCTCGGGCGCGTTGAGACGGCCCACCGGATCGGTCGCCTGTACGGAAAGTGCGGGTAGGGTCAACAACGGATCACCCTTCTCGACAGCGCCGAGGAAACGCGTCAGCCCGGCGACGTCGCCTTCCAGCTCCACGTGCACCGCGACACGATTGAAAGCGCCCTCCGACGAAGAGTCGGGCAGCGGATCGAGCCTCATGACCCGCAACGCATGTCGACTGGCAGCGAGGGAAACGAGGCCGGAGAGGGACGCCTGTGCTTCGGCGGCCGTACGTCCTTCGATGAGCCGCGGGGCGAGAGCGACCACGGCACCCAGGGTCTGCGCCAGCGTATCCCGCGTCGCGGCCGCTCCCGCGAGAACGTCGTTGGCTCGAGCGACTGTCTGCACCCGCTCCACTGCCTCGACGCGCAGCGCTGCCACCGCGCGAACGGTCCACGGCACTACGCGCAGCACGAGAATCGCGCCGACCACCGCGGCCCCACCCCAGATCAACGCCCGCCGGTCGCGGGGCGTCACGGCTGTACCTCGATTCGAGCCACGATAGCAAAACGATCGCGCTCCATGTCCTTTAGGGCCGTGCTCCCTGCTACGTGCTCCCGTGTCACAGGTCCCTCCATCTTCACGTCCCGCAGCATCGCCAGGCGCTCCAACTGTGCGACGACTCGCGCGGCTGCGGGTGCGTACCCCGACAGACGGACCACCCCGTCCGGCGTCACCTGAAAGGCCGCGAGGTACGTCGAATCGCCGAGCGACTGGGTGATGGCGGCGAGCAGCGCGAGGTGGCGGGATCGGTGCTCTTCGGCGCGCGCGACATTGCCCAGCGTGGCGCGAGCCAGATCGAGGTCGCGGCGCGCGACGAGCGCCGAGTCGACGGCCGGTGCGGCGGCGCCGAGTGAGCGCGTTGCGGTCTGCCGGATCCACGCCAGGCGTCCCACGAGGATGCTCGCGGCGGCGAGCCACAGCGCGGCACCAATGCCGAACAGCCGCATCATCCGGCGACGACCACGTCGCTCCTGCGCGGTACGTGCCTCGACGGGTAGTAGCGTGAGTCGCGGCAACGCGATCGCGGCTCCGAACGCAGCCGCGAAGTGATGAGCCTCCGCGCCCAAGGCGGCCAAGGGCGCCACGAGTGGCGGTGCCTCCCCGTGTTCCGTTCCCCGCGTCAAACGACTTTGCCATGTACCGCCCTGACCAACGTCGAGCACCTCGCTCGTCCCGCCATTCGCGAATACGATCGGGCTCTGCGCGCATGACGTGGCCCGCGGCAGGACCTCCGCGGCCGAGCCGAGGCCTTCGAGCGCGAGCCCCGCTTGCGCGCATCCGGCGAGGACCGCGCGCACGAGCGGCTCTGGCGCCGCCCCCGCCCACAGCGCGGCGCTGTCCTTCGTCACGGCGACGCGCACACCGTCCGTGACGAGTGGCGCGCCATTCTGGCGAAATAGGCGAGGGGCTTCGAGCGCCACGTAGCGACGCATCGCAGCTGGTTTGAGAGGGGGCGCCGGAACGATGGAGCGGAGTTGGACCACGTCCCGCTCGAGGACAACCCGCGCGCGGCGCACCGGTGCTCCAGCCTCACTTGCAAGCCGCGCGATGACTTCGCCGAGGCTGGCGTAGTCGTCGTACGGAGCCGCTCCGGCCCAGTGGATGGCGTCGCGCCACCAGAGGACGGCATGCACGTGCGCCGCGCCAACCGAGATGCCGATTACCACATCTCCCTCCGGATCACCGCGAGCCGTTCTGGGAGCGGCACGACGATGATCCCGATCGTCGCGTGTGTTGGTTCACCGTTGACGCTGCCCTCGGCGGTGACCTTGAGCTGCGGGGCCGAGAACGTGGCGAGTCGGGCGAGCTCCGCGTAGCGCGCCAGCAAGACCTCGCGGGCGTTGGGCGACAGCAGTCCCGCGAGCTCATCGAGGCTCCCGACCGGCCGTCCCACCTCCCGCCGTGTGAGCAACCGATCGACGGCCTCGGACGAGAGGCCGGGCAGCGCCAGCAGTACCTCCCGCGGCGCTCCCGAGAGATTGATCGTCCCCGGGCCGTCGACTGTGACAAGCGCCGGATCGAGGCCCGGCGCTTCGGCGAGATCGGCGAGCGGACGGAGGCGCCGCCGGGCGATGAGCGAGTCGGCATTGCTCGTTACGCTCTCGAGG
>DATHDT010000171.1:0-3071 GCA_035318905.1 Gemmatimonadales bacterium
ATGAAGCAGACCCGCCAAATCATGGCGGAGCACGCCCCGTCGACGCGCTGCTGGTTTCAGCTCGATCGTGAAGGCGATGCATGGCCGATGCTGAAGGAGGCTGGGCTCGGTGAACACTGGTACACGATTCGAGCGTGCCGAAAGCGGCGGGTGCTACTGGCCGACGGCGGGAAGGCATATCTGTGGCCGCTACTGAAGCAGCAGCCGGTGAAAACCACGTACGCCCTCGAAGTGCGGGCTGCCGGACGACGCACGGCACGCATCGCGAATATGGTGGTGCGCGCGTGCAAGGTCACTCTCGACGTCCGTGACAAACGCACGAGCGAGCGCTTTCGAATCAATGTCAACGTCGTCCAAGCGATGGAACATGGGACCACGCCAGTCGGCGAACGGCCGATCCAATGGACGCTGCTGACGAATCGTCCGATCGAGATCATCAAGGACGTCACCGACGTCATCGCCGGCTACTCGATGCGATGGCGTATCGAGGAACTACATCGGACCTGGAAGTCCGGCGCCTGCTCGGTCGAAGACAATCAACTTCGATCAGCTAGCGCTGCCATCAAGTGGGCGACTATCCTGATGGGCGTGGCGGCCCGAATCGAACGCATCAAACTGCTCTCGCGAGAACAGCCCGACCTTCCCGCCACGGACGAATTCAGTCCGGCCGAGATCAAAGCAGCGGCGCTCCTGTACTTTGGCAAGGCTGGAAAGGCCAAGGTCACCGCCGCGGCCGCCCCCACCGTCGCCGATGTAACGCTCTGGATCGCTTACGTCGGTGGCTACACCGGCAAGACCTCCAGCGGCGGCCCTCCAGGCAGTATCACCCTCTCTCGTGGCCTAAAAGACGTCCGAGTCGCCGCCAAAGCCATCGAAGCCCTCGCCCGTGACTAATGGCGAGCGCTTGCGGGAGAGGGTCGGGGAGAGGGCAAGCCGCGGCGTGGTACAGGACATCGGTTACAGGGAGGGGACAGGACATCGGTTACAGGTGTAGCCCCAGGGAATGCCCTGGAAGGAGCACCGAACGATGGACCTTCGAAACCAGTTCGTCTTGGCGGCTACTTCGCCTGGAGCGAACATCTCGCAGCTATGTCGGGAGTACGGCGTCAGTCGTACGAACGGCTACAAGTGGATCCGTCGGTTTCAGGCGGAGGGGCAGGCTGGCCTCGACGACAAGAGCCGGCGTCCGAAGACGATCTCTGGCCTCGACGGTGAGCTCGTGTTGCGGATCATCGAGCTGCGACGGCGCTATCCGAAGTGGGGCGCCAAGAAACTCCGTCAAATCCTACTTCGTTCACCTGACCGCGTTGAGGTCCCCAGTGCGAAGACCATCGCTCGGGTTCTAGATCGCGTGGGAGAGCCCAGGGTACGCAAGCCGAGGAGAAGGCTGCGCGTGGTACTTCGGGAACACCAGCCGCTCGTGGCCGACGCGCCCAATGACGTGTGGACAGTCGATTTCAAAGGCTGGTGGCGAACCCGAGATGGGAAGCGATTCGAACCACTCACGGTCCGGGACGCCTTCAGCCGCTACGTCTTATGCCTAGAGATGCTCGGCTCTACACGGGCAGACGTCGTCAAACCTGCATTCGAGAGGCTGTTTGAGAGCTGCGGGCTCCCACGTGTCATCCGCGTGGACAACGGTTCCCCATTCGCATGCACGTCTGCGCCCGCTGGGCTCAGCCAGCTATCGGCCTGGTGGACGTCACTCGGCATCCGCGTTTCGTTCAGCCGACCTGCACACCCTCAGGACAACGGCGCGCACGAGAGAATGCACCTCGACGTCGCAGATCAATTGGAGACTGATCCAGCGGACAGCCTCGAGGTCCAGCAGCATGCCGCCGCCAAATGGCGGGCCGAGTTCAACGAGGTACGGCCACACGAGGCCATCGCCATGCAGACGCCAGCACAGCTCTACGTTCGGTCGTCACGGCGTTACGCGGGAATTCAGCCGCCTCGCTACCCCGCCAGCTACGGCGTGCGCCGCGTGAGCAGCAAGGGCTGCGTCCGCTACATGGGCAAGGCTGTCTTCATCAGCGAGAGCCTCATCGGTCATGACCTCGGCATTCGCAGAACCCGGCACGGTCGCATTGCTGTCCGTTTCTACAGCCTCGACATCGGACTCTTCGACCTCACCGCCGCACCGTTTCACGCCCCCAGACGCCTGATCCCCCTCGACCAACTTCCCAAGACCAAGCTCGCAACCTGAACCCGAACCTGTAACCGATGTCCTGTCCCCTCCCTGTAACCGATGTCTTGTCCCCACACCCCGCCTGAGGCGAGGCCCGCCGGGAGAGGGTCGGGGAGAGGGCAAGCCGCCTGAGGCAACGTGCGTGCGGGCCCGCTAGCGAAGCTCCGCGATGCTGGCGCCGTCGCCGCCCTGGCGCGGGGTGCCGGGCGCCCAGCGCGCGACGTAGGGCGATTCGTCGAGGTGGGCGCGCACGCGCTTGCGCAGCGCGCCCGTGCCGTGGCCGTGGACGACGACGATGTGGGTCTCGCCCGACAGCGCGGCGCGGTCCAGGAACGCGTCCAGCGCCGCCAGCGCCTCGTCGCCGCTCTGGCCGCGAAGGTCCAGCGTCCGCCCCGACCCGGGCGAAACCAGCGCCAGCGAATCTTCGCCGCCGCTCCCGCCGGCCGCCGCCTGCCCGGTCTCGGCGCGTGCCTCGGCGCGCCGGGCGCGCTCCACGCGCTGCGCCGGCGCCGCCGACGGCCGCAGCTCGTCGACCGCGACATCGAGGGTCATCTTGCCGACCGTGACCCGGGCGCGGCCCCGCCCATCGGGGACCTCCGCGAGCACACCTTCGGCCCCCAGCCGTTCGACGAACACGCGCGCGCCCGGCTTCCACGCCTCCGCCGCCGGCGGCGCGGCGACCTCGCGCGCCGGCAGGCTGTCGTGCACGCCCGCGGCCACGCGGTCGATCTCGCCGCGCGCGGCCTCGGCGGCGCGCCCCGTGCCGGCCTCCTGCGCCTGCCGGACGATCGCCTTCAGCGCCGCGCGCGCTTCGGCGATGGCGGCGTCCGCCGCGGCGCGCGCGTTGAGCCTCAGCTCGCGCTCGCGCGCGACCAGCGCCGCC
>DATHDT010000172.1:0-8303 GCA_035318905.1 Gemmatimonadales bacterium
GCTGGACGGCCCCATCGGCGCGCCGCCGCGCGTCTCGGCGATCTTCACCGACATATCCGACTCGAAGCGCCTGGAGGAGCTGCGTCTTCGCGCGGAACGTCTCGAAGCGGTTGCCGAGCTCTCGTCGAGCCTGGCGCACGAGATCAAGAACCCGCTCGCGTCGATTCGCAGCTCCGTGGAGCAACTGGCGAAGTCATCGCGGTCCAACCCTGACGAGAAGTTTCTCGCCAACCTGATCGTGCGTGAGAGCGACCGCCTGTCGCGGCTGCTGTCCGAGTTCCTCGACTTCTCCCGCGTGCGCGTGACCGAATGCCGCCCGATGGACCTGCACGACGTGGCCGAGGCGGCGATCCGGCTGGTGCGCCAGCACCCCGAATGCGGCGCCGATGCGCGCATCACGCTCCTGGGCGGTCCCACGCCCATGGAAGGCGACGAGGATCTGCTGCACCGCGTCGTCTCGAACCTCGTGCTGAACGCCGTCCAGGCCGTGGGGAAGGGGGCCATGATCACAGTCCGCACCGGGCCGGCCGGGCCCGGCGAGCTGCCCGGCGGGGCGGGGATCGAGAATCCGGTGTCGCTGCGCGTGAGCGACAACGGGCCCGGGATTCCCGAGGAGCTGAAAGAGCGGCTCTTCGAGCCGTTCTCGACAGGGAGGGTGGGGGGCACGGGACTCGGCCTCGCCATCGTCCAGCGCGCCGTCGAGGCCCATCGCGGCCTCGTGATGGTGGACAGCACGGTCGGCAAAGGGACGACCTTCAACGTGTATTTCCCCGCCGCTCGCCGTAAGGAGGAAGCCGCCTGATATGCCCGCATCACCGCTTCCGTCGATCCTCGTGATCGACGACGAACAAGGTATCCTCGAGACGCTTCGCATCCTCCTCAAGAACGAGGGATTCGACGTCACCACGGCGCAGGGCGGCAAGGCGGGACTCGAGCAGCTCAAGGGCTCGGCGCCCGACATCGTCCTCACCGACGTGAAGATGCCGGGCGTCACAGGCATCGAGATCCTGTCTGCCGTGCGGTCGCAGGACCCGGAGACCCCCGTCATCCTGATGACGGCGCAGGCGTCGCTGCAAAGTGCCATCCAGGCGGTGAACGAGGGGGCCTTCTACTACATCCAGAAGCCGTTCTCGAACGACGACATGGTCGCGATCTGCCGCCGCGCCGCCGAGCACCGAAAGCTCCGTGCCGAGAACAAGCAGCTCAAGCAGGAGATCCGGCGCCGCGAGCGCTCCGGGCAGGTCAAACCCCTGGGCAAGTCTAAACTGTTCAACGACGTGATGCGCCTCGCCGAGCAGGTGGCGCCGACCGAGAGCACGGTTCTCATTCAGGGTGAGTCAGGCACCGGGAAAGAAGTCATCGCGCGCTACCTCCACGAGCTGTCGACCCGGACCGAAGGGCCGTTTCTCTCGCTGAACTGCGGCGCCCTCCCCGAGAGCCTGCTCGAGTCGGAGCTGTTCGGGCACGTCAAGGGATCGTTCACCGGCGCCGTGCGCGACAAGCAGGGGCTCTTCGCGGCGGCGCGGGGAGGGACGTTCTTCCTCGACGAGATCGGCGAGATGTCGCCCGCGACGCAGGTGAAGCTGCTGCGCGTCCTCCAGGAGCGGGAAGCGATCCCTGTGGGCGGCACCGAGGCGATTCCCGTGGACGTGCGCGTCGTCGCGGCCACGAACCGCGATCTGGAAGACGACATCAAGCGCGGCCGCTTCCGCAGCGACCTGTACTACCGGCTCAACGTCATCAACATCCACCTCCCGCCGCTGCGCGACCGGCGCGACGACATTCCAATCTTCGTCCGCGCCTTCCTCGACCACATCGCCGCGGAGCGGGGAGAGACGCCCAAGCAGCTCGCGCCGGACGCCCTGGAAGTCATCATGGCCTACGACTGGCCCGGCAACGTGCGCGAGCTCGAGAATGCGCTCGAGCGGGCCGTCACCCTCTGCAAGGGCGACTCGATTCCACGCACCGCGATCCCCGACAAGATCGTGGACCGCAAGGCCGAGCCGCTGGTCGCCGAGCGCCAGCACCATACGCCTACGCTCGACGTCATCGAGCAGGCGTACATCCTCTGGGTGCTGCAGAGCGAGGGCGGCAACAAGACGCGCGCCGCCGAGGTGCTTGGCATCGACCCGTCCACGCTGTACCGCAAGCTCGGGCGCTACGAGGGTCCCGCGGGGCAGGGGCAGCCCGAGAAGTGAGCGCCAAGACGGCGCTGCGCCTCAGCGTCCTCATTCCGGTCTACAACGAGGCGGCTACGATCGAGCACGTCGTGGATCGCGTCCGCCAAATCCCCGCCAGCACCGAGATCATCGCCGTGGACGACGCGTCAGCCGACGGCTCGGGCGACGTCCTCGAGCGCCTGCGTGCCGCCGGCAAGGTCGATCAGCTCGTGCGCCACCCCAAGAACCGCGGCAAAGGCGCGGCCATCCGGTCAGGCATCGCCCTCGCCACCGGCGACGTCGTCGTCATTCAGGATGCGGACCTCGAGTACGACCCACTCGACCTGCCGACCCTGCTCGGACCGATCGCCGACGGCAAGGCCGACGCGGTGTTCGGCTCGCGGTTCCAGGGCGGCCCGCATCGCGTGCTCTACTTCTGGCACGCCGTCGGCAACAACTTCCTCACGCTCATGTCGAACATGTTCACGAATCTGAACCTGACCGACATGGAGACCTGCTACAAGGTGATCCGGACCGAGCTGCTGAAGCGGCTGCCGCTCAGGTCCAACCGATTTGGGTTCGAGGTGGAAATCACCGCGCGGTTGTCGCAGGCGGGCGCCCGTATCTGGGAGCTGCCGATCTCCTACAGCGGCCGGACCTACGCCGAGGGCAAGAAAATCACCTGGCGCGACGGATTCGCCGCGATCTTCCACATCCTCCACTACAACCTCCTTCCTCCGGGCGGCGATTGGCGCCGGAAGTAAAAGGCGGGCTCGCCGCGGCGGGGGTCGCCTTCGTCGCCGGCGCCCTGGCGCTGAACCACGCGCTGGTCGGTGTCTTCTACGACGACGGGCTCTACGCCGGCCTCGCGACCGCCCTCGCGCACGGCGCCGGCTACGTCCACCCCCACTTGCCCGGCACCCCCGCGGCCGTCCACTACCCGCCCCTCTATCCGACCGTACTGGCGCCGCTCTTCGGCATCCTGTCCGTGGGCGCCGCCGCCATGGTCGCGAAGGTGCTCAATCTCCTCTGCGCGGCTGGCGCCGCGGGCTTGATCGCGTGGCACGCCGCGCGCACGGAGCTCGTCGACCCCGGCGCGCCCCGTTGGCTCGCGCCCGCACTCGTCGGCGCGGCGGCGATCGCGATCCCGGTGCTCGCGACCCAGTCCGTGCTCTTCGCGGAGCCGCTCTTCGCCGTGCTGCTCGTGGCCGCGGTGATTCTCGCGGATCGCGGGGGCTCCCCGTGGCTCATCGGGACGGCCGCGGCGCTGGCGCTCCTGACTCGGTCGATCGGCGTGGCGGCGGGCGCGGGGATCGCGTGCTTCCTGCTCGAACGCCGCACGCCGTCGCGCCGCGCCCTCAAGACGCTCATCCCGCTCACGGTGGCGGCGGTGGCCTGGGGTCTGTGGGTCGTCACGCACGAGCATGGCATCGACTCGGCGCTGGGACTCAACTACGGCAGCTACGGCGAGATTCTCCGCCAGACGGGTCTCTCGGCACTGGGCGTGAGCGCGCCCGATTTACCGCGGCCCCTCGAGGTGATCACGCTGGGGTGGATTCCCGTCCGCTGGATGTACACCGTGGCAGCCGCCGCGAGTCTGGGCGTCGGTCTCTACGGGCTGGCGCTCCTCACGCGCCGCTCGGCGGTGGGCTTCACGCTCATCTTCTATCTGGCGATCCTCGCCATCTGGCCCTATCCCCCCGACCGGTTCCTCTGGGCCGTCCTCCCGTGGTTGGCGCTTGCCTGGGCCGTGGGCGCGCTAGCACTGTGGCGGCACCGCTGGTCGCGGGTCCCCGTTGGGCTGCTCGTCGCGGCCCTCGTGGGTGGATACGCGTATTACGAAATCCGCGGCCTCACGGGTGGCTGGGCGACGAAGCAAGCCCAAGCCATCTCGTCGAACTTCAGCGAGCTCATCCCCGTCATCAAAGACCTGCCCGATTCATCGGTCGTCGCCACCGACGACGAAGCTCTCGTGTGGCTCTACAGCCGCCGCACTTCCGTCCCCTTCTATCTGGAGAGCTACCGCGGCCGGGAGATCCTGCGACCCGGCCCCGCCGAGCAGCGCGCGTACCTCGAGCGGATGCACGTGACGCACGTCCTGCTGGCGAGCGCGCAATCGCCCTCCGCCGTTCAGCTGCGCGCCCTGATTCAGGCCTACCCAGGCTGGCTCTCGGGTGTGTATCGCTGGTCGGATGGGCGCTGGCTGTTCGCGGTGCAGCGTGCCAAGTGAACGCCAAGCGCGTCTATCTCGTTGTCGCCGCGTGCGCCATCGTCGTCCATCTCGGCGCGCTGTGGAATCGCTTCGCCATGGACGACCTGTACATCATCGTCTGGAACCCGCTCGTACACTCAGGCGATGGGCTGTGGCGGGCCTTCGTCTCACCCTATTGGCCTCCTGACTTAGGCGGCAAACTGTACCGCCCCCTCACCGTCGCCACGTACACGGCCGACGGGCTCGTGGGGTACGCGTGGTGGTTCCACGCCGTCAACCTGGCGTGGCACACCGGGGCCGCGCTGGCCGTCACGGCACTCGCCCGCCGCTGGGCTGGTTGGACCGCCGCCCTCGTGGCCGGGTTGCTGTTCGCCGTGCATCCCGTCCACGTCGAGGCAGTCGCGAACGTGATCGGCCGCGCCGAGCTGATGGCGGCCGTGTGTGTCTGCCTCGCGGTGTACGCCGCCGTGGTGAAGGAAAGCATCGGGTGGAGTGCGCTTGCGATCGCCGCCGGGCTGCTGTGCAAGGAAAACGCAGCCGTCGCTCCAGCGCTGATTCTTTGGGCCTGGTGGGTGGGATTCTCGCGCCCGCCCCGGCACCGCATGATGGCGTTCGTCGGGAGCTGGCTCGCGATTGCCGCCGTCTACGTTGCGGTGCGGGGGGCCGTGTTGAGCCCCTACGCGCGCCTCCACGACATCGCCCCCGTCTTCGTCGGCCAGAGTCCCGTTGCCGTGCGCCTCACCGCCATCGCCGCGCTCTCGGATGTAGTCCGCCTGCTCGTCTTCCCGCTGACCTTGCGGGTGGACTACTCGCCCGCCGAGCGGACGATCGTGACGTCCGTATTTGACGGGCGCTTCTTCCTTGGCCTCGCCGCTCTCGCCTTGTGGGCGGGCCTGCTCGTCGCGGCGTGGCGGCATCACCGCAAGGTCGAGGCGTTCGGGCTCGGGTGGATCGGCATCGCCTACCTGCCCGTCGCCAACCTGCTGCTGCCCGTTGGCGTGCTACTGGCCGAGCGGACCCTCTACTTGCCCTCGGTGGGCCTCGCCATCGCTGCCGGGGCGGCACTGGCACGGCTCCCGACGCCGCGTTTGAAGGCTGTGGTGGCAGTCCTGATGCTGTCGGCCGGGGTCAGGTCGGCGCTGCGGGTCCACGTCTGGCACGACGACGGCGCCGTCACGCTCAGCATCTTGGGCGACTCCCCCAATTCGTATCGGGGGCCCGCGCGGATGGGCGCGCTCTACCAGAGCCGCGGTGACGCGGCGCAGGCGCTCGACGCCCTGCGCCACGCGGCGCAAACGTTCGATCGCGACCCGGCCGTCTTCATCGCAGGTGCCGACGCCGCGTTCAAGTTGGGCCGGCCGGGCCTGGCCGACTCGCTGCTCCTGCGCGCCGAGCAGCTTTGCTATCGGTGCGCCGGCCTCTATCGGACCCAGGCGAAGGCGGCCCGGGTGCGGGGTGACTCGGCGGTCGCCGACTCGCTGCTGAAGCGAGTCCAATGAGAGGCGCGGTTGTCGCGTGCCTGGCCGCGATCGTCCTCTACCTCCCGACCGTCCGCTACGGATTCGTCCAGGACGACCGCGCGATCATTGCATCGAACCCCGCGGCCCACTCGATTGGCGCGGCGCTCCGAGCATTCGACGATCCCTATTGGCCCCCTGAGTCGGGCGCCGGGTTGTACCGCCCGGTCACGATCCTGAGCTACGCCGTGGACTGGACTCTGTCGGGCGGGAGCCCAGCGTGGCTGCACCTGATGAACGCCCTGTGGCATGGCCTCGCCACGCTTCTCGTCGTGCTCGTTCTTACGCGTTGGATGTCGCCGGTCGCGGCCGCCGTCGCGGGTCTCGTCTTCGCGTGGCACCCGGTCCACGTCGAGGGAGTGGCGAGCCTCGTGGGCCGCGCGGAGCTGCTGGCGGCGGTCGGTATCTTCGCCGCGGTGCTCGCCGCGCGGCGTGGGTGGTGGGTTGCAGCTGTCGCTTGTGCGACCCTCGCGATGCTCTCAAAGGAGCACGGAATCATCGCTGGTGTCGCAATACTGCTTGATTACTGGCTCCGTCCTCACCCCCTGTCCCCCTCTCCCGTCGGGAGAGGGGGGACGAGTAGCCGACCCTATCCCGTGGGCCTGTGGATCGGCCTCGCGGTCGTCACGCTCGGGTTCTTGGCGGCGTGGTTCGCGATTGGCCGAGCGGGCGCGAGTGACGTGGCCGCCGTGTTTCTCGGGAGGGGCAGCGCGGGCCGACTCGCGGTGGCGCTTCCCGCCATCGCACGCGCGGCGGGGCTACTCATCTGGCCCGCAACGCTCTCGGTCGACTATGGGCCCCAGGTGATTCCCGCGCGCACGTCGCTTTCCCTTGCGGCCCTGTTCGGCGCCGCACTTGTCATCGCCGTTCCGATGCTGGTCCTGTGGTGCCGGCGGCGCGCGCCGGCGGTTGCGTTCACGTTGGCGCTGGCGGCCCTCTCATACTTGCCGACGTCGAACCTCCTGTTCCCGTCCGGTGTGGTTCTGGCAGAACGGAATCTGTATCTCGCCGCCCTATTCGCGGCGGTGCTGGCGACGATGGCGTTCGAGTTCATGCAGTCTCGCTGGGGTGCGCGACCGGCCCTGGCCGCCATGGGGATCGTCGTGCTGGCGGCCGGCGCGCGATCGTTCGCGCGCCTTCCCGCGTGGCGCGACAACCGGAGCCAGTTGCTCACGCAGCTCGCCGAGCATCCCGAGTCGTATCGGGCGCACCGGTCTGCGGCGGCGGTTCTGGCTGGGTTGCGCGACACCGCTGGTGCGCGCCGCGAGTACCGTTTGGCCGATTCGTTGTTTGCCGGGGACCCGCACCTGGATGCGGCGCACGCGTTGTACGTCATCGGTCTCGGCGACACGACCGCGGCCAGGGCTTTGATCACCCGGTCGCGGACGGCGCTACCCACCGAGCCGATCGCGATGCGCGCGCAGTTCCTGCTCGAGCTGGCCCGCGGGGATCGCCGGGGGGCGCTCGCCGTAGCGGATTCCGCCCAGGCCCGCTATCCATGGGAGCGAACGTGGTATCTGATGTATTTACAGTGAGTTACAGAATCCTTGCGTCCGGCGAGCGAATTGCAAAAAGCACGACTTCTATGGGCTTTTTGGGGGGTCCTAGGACCCCGTACGATCAACGTAAGTGCTTGTGCAGTAGTGTTTTGGAGTGAGAAACGCGTCAACGGGCACGATTCGTGCTTAAAAGCAGGTCGGAAACATAGTAGCCCAGATGTATCAGTTCCTTACATGTCGTAAAACACAATTGGAGGTTTTCCAGATGAACCGCAAGGGTTTCACACTGATCGAGCTTCTGATCGTTGTCGTGATCATCGGCATCTTGGCCGCGATCGCGATTCCGAAGTTCGCGAACACGAAGGAAAAGGCGTATCTGGCTTCGATGAAGTCGGATCTGCGTAACCTGATCACCGCCGAAGAGGCGTATTTCGCCGACTCGGTCAAGTATTCGAGCAACCTCGGCACGGCGTACAACACGACCAGCGGCGTTATCGGCCCCACGATCACCGTGACGGCTGATGGTTTCACCGCGACCGTGTCGCACACCACGACCACCAAGACGTGCGCAGTGTACGTCGGGTCGACGCAGCTGGCCCCGGCTAACAAAGAGGGCGAGCCGAAGTGCGCGTAAGGCCTCTGGCCTAACGCATCAGGGCGGCGGGGAGCGATCCCCGCCGCTCTTTTTTTTGTGACCGACCGACGTGTGAGCGAGTCCTAACGGCAGCGCCTGCCTGTCGCAGTCCCCTTTAGAGAGGATGTACCGAATGAACCGCAAGGGTTTCACGCTGATCGAGCTGTTGATCGTCGTCGTGATTATCGGCATTCTTGCCGCCATCGCGATTCCGAAGTTCGCGAACACGAAGGAGAAGGCGTATCTGGCTTCGATGAAGTCGGATCTGCGTAACCTGATCAC
>DATHDT010000173.1:0-2475 GCA_035318905.1 Gemmatimonadales bacterium
CCCTCCAGATCTTTCCGCCCTGGTCGTCGCTCACCAGCAGCGCACCGTCCGTCGTCATAACGATGCTCACCGGACGGCCCCAACGCGAGCCGTCGGGCCGCTGCCATCCTGTGATGAAATCGTCGATGGACACCGGCTTGCCGTTTTGTACTTGCACGCGCACGACCTTGTCACCGGTCGGCACGGAGCGGTTCCAGGAGCCGTGGAAGGCGACGAACGCGTCGCCGCGATAGTCGGCGGGGAACGCGCTGCCCGTGTAAAACGTCATGCCCAGGGGCGCGGAGTGCGCCTGGAACGTGATGGCCGGAGGCTCGACGTTCGCGCAGTCGGCGCTCGAGTACTCGGGGTTCCGTTGGCCCGGGAGATAACACTGCGGCCAGCCGTAGTATTTGCCGTCCTTGATGATGTTGATCCGCTCCGGCGGGATGTCGTCGCCGAGGTTGTCGCGGTCGTTGTTCGTCGCCCAGATCTCGCCTGTCGTGGGATGGACCGCCAAGCCGACGGAGTTGCGCAACCCGCGCGCGAAGACTCGGCCCCCGGACCCATCGCGATTGAACTGGACCACCGCGGCGCGCATCGAGTCGGACTCGTCGCAGATGTTGCACGAGGATCCGACGCTCACGTACATCTTGCCGTCGGTCCCGAACACGACGGTACGGGTCCAGTGACCGGTGCCGCCCGGGATATTGGGCACGTCGACGACTTTCGTCTGCGATCCCGGGTTGAAGTGCACGACTTCGTTGTTCTCGGCGACGAACATCGTGTCGCCGCGGAAGGCGATCCCGAACGGGCGATTGAGCCCCGACGCGACGGTGACACTCGTGTCGGCGACGCCGTCGTGGTTCGCGTCCACGAGACGTACGATCTCGCCCGCCGAAGGGCGTGACGCGTAGACGGCGCCGCCGGGCCCCAGCGTCAGGTAGCGAACGCCGTTCAGATTCTGGGCGAAGACGGTGACCTTGAAGCCAGCGGGAACGGTGAGGGGCTGCTCCTGGCCTGCGACGGGCTGCCCTCCGCAGGCGAGAGCCACGAGTGCCGCAAGGATGGCGCGTTGGTGCATAGGATGATGGGTTAGGGACATCGGAGATACCTCGCTAAGAGTCCATGGTTCCTGGGGTGGCATACACTCCCTGCAGCGCCGTCTCGCCCTTCGGCATTTTCTCCCGGCTCGCGATCGCCTCCTCGGCGGCCCGCTCCACCTCCGCCGCGACCTGGGCCTCCACCTCCTCGAGCCGCTTCGCCTTCACGCCGTCCTCCTTTAGATACTCCTCGTAGAGACCGATCGGGTCGCGCTTTCCCCAACGGGCGAATAGCTCCGCCGGGAAGGTCTCCCGCGCCTCGCGCTCGTCGTGCGTGGCGTGGCCGCCCATGCGGAACGTCTCGGCGACGAGCACTGCGGGGCCCTGCCCCGTGCGGCAGCGCTCGGCGGCGAGCCGCGTCGCGGCGTACGCGTCGAGCACGTTGTTCCCGTCGAACTGCGCGCCCCACACGCCGTAACTCGCCGCCCAGTCCCTGTACTCCCCGGGGAGATGATGCTGGTCGAGCCGCGTGCCGAGGGCCACCTGGTTGTTCTGGATGATGAAGATGGCGGGGAGATGCTGCACCGCGGCGAAGTTCGTCCCTTCGTGGGCCGCCGCCGTGTTGGTCGACCCATCGCCCACCCAGGTGAGGGCGACGCGCCGTTCCTCTTTCATCTTGAACGTCAACGCGACGCCCGCGATCACCGGCACCATGTCGCCCACGTGCGAGATCGGCTGGAGCACACCGTCCGGCAGCGACCCGACGTGCAGGTCCCGGCCGCGGGAGGGCGAGTCGTCGGTCGCGAGGTACGCGCGCAGCATCGCCGCGAGCGACATCCCCATCTCGCAGCACGCCGCGGCATTCCGGATCATGGGCGCGACGACGTCGTGCTCCCGATCGAGGGCATGCACGGGGCCGACGGTCGTGGCTTCCTCGCCGGTGCCGAGCCAGGCCTTGGAGATCACGCCCGTGCGGACCCAGCGCTTCAGCTGAATGTCGTGCAGCCGGGCGCGGACGAGGCCGGCGTAAAGACCGAGCTTGGCGTCGAGGCTCAAGCGGGAGACGAACGCGGCGCGCTCGGGTTGCTGCTCCAAGCCCGAGCGGTAGGCCCGTACCAGCTCAGGGTCGGCCTTCCACTCGACGTACTCTGGGGGATCGAATGCGGGGAAACGCTTCACGGCACCATCAGGTGAACTTCTCCTTGAGCCTCCCGAACAGGCCGCCCGACGACTCCTCGGCGGTCAACGCCTCGGCGAATTCGATCGCCGTCGTGTAGCGGTCGTCGGGGTTCGTCTGGAGGGCTTTCGTGAGCGCCTTTTCGACGGCCGGAGGCGTGTCGGCCCGCAGCTGCCGGATCGGCGTCGGTTGGCCGCGCAGCCGCGCGATCATCATCTCCTGCGCGTTGCGGCCGCTGAAGGGCAGCTTCCCGGTGAACATCTCGAACGCGACGATGCC
>DATHDT010000174.1:0-4232 GCA_035318905.1 Gemmatimonadales bacterium
TAGAGGCCGCACCCCGCGGTGATGGTCGCGGCGCTCGCGGTCAGCGCCTATCTGCACTCGCTCCGCACGCCCGGTCAGCACGCAAGCGTTATCGCGTTCCTCGCCTGGCCGGTCATCACCGCGGTGCCGGCTTTTCTCGCCGCCCTCGGCATCACCACACTGCTCGCCCGACTCTCGGCGCGATCCTAGCTGTCGGAGTTGTACTCGAAGGCCGCGGCGAATCCACACCGCCCTCGGACTTCCCACGCGAGGGGCGCGTCGGCGACACGAAACAGGTCCATCACGAGCTCTTGCCCGGGCCGGTCGTGTCCGGGAATCCCGCACGACACCGCGCCCTTGGACTGCGCGGGCCGCTGCGTTCGCGCGGAGACGTAGGTGCCCGCCTTCATTGACTCCTTGTTCGTCGTGTGATCGAGCTCGATGCGGGCGGGGCGGACCGCGTAGATCTCGCCGATCCCCGCCGCGAAGTTGCGCAGCGTCGTGCCGCCGGCGCGGCCCAGGAAGATGTCGGTGAGCGCGCGTTGCTGGGCGGTGTCGCCTCTGTCATCCACGTACAGGATCACGCGCCACGGCGTGCGCGGCGTGACGTGGTTCGAGTAGGTGCCCGCCATCATGACCGACAATCCACTCAAATCCAACGTGCCAATTCGGCCCGCCGTGATCCGCCACGACAGCGCGAAGTCGCACATCTCGTGAGTCGACGGTTGGCCCTTCTTGCGCTCGCCCTCCCAGCGGCAGGGGCAGACGGCTTCGCAATTACAGACCTCGAAGTAGGTCCCCGAGACTTCCCACGACAGGTCGGTATTGACCGGTGTGTTCCGCCTCATTTCCCCATCTCCATCATCCCACCTCCAGCGAGTCCCGGGACGAGCCGCGGCCACCAGACGATGACCACCGCCGCGGCCAGGAACGTGATCCCGACGCCGCGCGACACCAGATCGCCGCGCGGCGCCCACTTCTCGGCGACGACGGCCACGACCACGGCGACCATCGCCCAGACGCTGGCGGGAGCGAGGAGCAGCAGCATCAGGAAGAGGGGCCAGCAGCAGGCGACGCAATAAAGACCGTGATGGAGGCCAACGCGCAAGTGCCGGAGCCGCCCCGTCCACGATGCGTACCGGAGCAGCAGGCTCACGGGCGTCCGGCACTGGCCGAGGCAGTGTTGCTTGGCGGACGAGAGCTGATAGAGGCCGCACCCCGCGGTGATGGTCGCGGCGCTCGCGGTCAGCGCGCCCCCCCCCGCGTGCGCGAGCTGCGTCAGTGCCCGACCGAAGAGCCACCCGGGCACACCGGCCGCCGCCCACACGGCGAGATACCCGCCACCGAAGGCGGCGAGGCCGAGCACGCGGTGGTTGCGGACCATGCGCGCGTAGCGCCGCGCGACCGGTAACACCCCCGGCAACATCATGGCCGCCATCATCGTCGTCCATTGCAGCAGAAAGGGCAGCACGCGCATGGGTGAAAAGTGTAACGCTTCCTATTAGCTTTGTCGCGTCACTGAACACTCGACACCTTCGGGAGCCCATGCTCAATCGAATCACCGTGGTCGGGGCAGGCAACGTCGGCGCGACCACCGCGCAACGGCTTGCCGAAAAGGAGCTCGCCCGCACCGTCGTCCTCGTCGACGTCATCGACGGCGTCCCCCAAGGCAAAGCCCTCGATCAGTACGAATCGGGACCCATCGAAGGCTTCGATACCCGCATCGTCGGCGCCGCCAACGACTACGGTCCCACCGCGGGCAGCGAGCTGGTCGTGGTCACGGCCGGCATCGCGCGCAAGCCCGGCATGAGTCGCGACGATCTGGTCCGGACCAACGCCGACATCGTCAAGCAGGTTTCGCTGCAGATCAAACAGCACTGTCCCAAGGCCATTGTCGTCGTGGTCTCGAATCCGCTCGACGTGATGTGCTGGGTCACGAAGCAGGTGACCGGCTTCCCGCGCGAACGGGTGATCGGGATGGCGGGCGTGCTCGACACCGCGCGCTATCGCGCCTTTCTCGCGGAAGCCCTCGATGTCTCGATGCAGGACATCCAGGCGATGGTCCTCGGCGGGCACGGCGACACGATGGTGCCGCTCGTCTCCTACACGACGGTCTCCGGCATCCCGGTGACGCAGCTGCTCGATAAGGCGAAGCTCGACAAGATCGTGGACCGCACGCGCAACGGCGGCGCCGAGATCGTCGCGTTCTTGAAGACCGGCTCCGCCTATTACGCGCCCTCCGCGGCGGCGGTGCAGATGGTCGAGTCGATCGTGCTCGACCAGAAACGGATCCTCCCCTGCGCCGCCTGGCTCGAAGGCGAGTACGGTCTGTCGGGGATGTACTGCGGCGTCCCCTGCAAGCTCGGCAGTAAAGGACTCGAGCAGATCATCGAAGTCGAGCTGACGGCGGACGAGAAGGCGGCCCTGAACAAGTCGGCCGACGCGGTGCACCAGACGATGGCGGCGGTGACCCTATGACGACGTCGGTCTCGGGCCTCACCGAGCGCGGCCTCGGCGCGACGCTGCGCCGCGACGCCTGGTGGATCGCCCCCGCGCTCACGGCGCTCGTCCTCGGCAGTTTTGGCGTCTACTCCACGTGGGCCGCCTGGGTCGGCGCGAACTACGAGTGGGGGCCGTACCTGTCGCCGTTCTACTCGCCGCTGCTTCAGACGACGTGGTGGCCGCTCTCGCCCGCATTCTTGATTCTGATCTTCCCGCTGGGATTCCGCGCCTCCTGCTATTACTACCGCAAGGCGTACTACCGGGCGTTTTTCCTCGACCCCGTCGCCTGTGCCGTGGGCGAGGCGCGACACGCGTACAAAGGCGAAACCAAGTTTCCCTTCATTCTTCAGAACGTCCACCGATTCTTCATGTATGCCGCCGTCATCTTCATTTTCATCCTGTCGTATGACGTGTTCCTGGCCACCCGCTGGCCCGCGGCGGGCGGCGGGGAGGGGGGGGGGAGGGGCACGCAATTCGGCGCTGGTGTCGGTACGCTCGTGATGCTGGTGAACGTGATTCTGCTCGCGAGCTACACGTTTGGCTGTCACTCGTTGCGTCATCTGATCGGCGGGGGTGTCGATTGCTTCTCGTGTGCGCGCGCCGGCAAAGCGCGCTTCGAAGCCTGGCGCGGCGTCAGCGCGCTCAATCGCCATCACCAGCTCTTCGCCTGGTGCTCGCTCTTCTCCGTCGCGCTCACGGACGTGTACATCCGGCTCTGCGCGATGGGCATCATTCACGACCTCCGGCTCTTCTAGTGGCTGCCCACGATCTCCGCACCCACGACTACGACGTCGTCGTGATCGGTGCCGGCGGCGCCGGCCTGCGCGCCGCCATCGAGGCGAGCGCCCAGAAGGCCAAAGTCGCCCTCGTCTGCAAATCGCTGCTCGGCAAGGCGCATACGGTCATGGCGGAAGGGGGCGCCGCCGCCGCGCTCGGCAACGTGATGGGCGAAGACACCTGGCGGGTGCATTTCCGCGACACGATGCGTGGCGGCAAGATGCACAACAACTGGCGCATGGCGCAGATCCACGCGCAGGAAGCCCCGGACCGGATCCGCGAGCTGGAAGCGTGGGGCGCGCTCTTCGATCGCACCCCCGACGGCAAGATCAATCAGCGCCCCTTCGGCGGCCACACCTACAGCCGCCTGGCGCACGTGGGCGACCGCACCGGGCTCGAGATGATCCGGGTGCTCCAGGACAAGGGCGTGCACTCGGGACTCGACGTCCACATGGAGTGCACGATCGTCAAGGTGTTCGTGGTCGGCGGGCGCGCGGCGGGGGCCCTGGGCTACTTCCGCGAGACGGGGAGGTTCGTGCTGTTCCGCGCCCCGGCGATCGTGCTGGCCACCGGCGGGATCGGCAAGGCGTGGCAGATCACGAGCAACTCGTGGGAGTACACGGGCGACGGCCACGCGCTCGCCTACGATGCCGGGGCCGAGCTGATCGACATGGAGTTCGTGCAATTCCATCCGACCGGCATGGTCTGGCCCCCCAGCGTGCGCGGGATTCTCGTGACGGAAGGCGTGCGCGGCGAGGGCGGCGTCCTCAAGAACTCGAAGGGCGAGCGGTTCATGTTCCGCTACATGCCCGACATGTTCAAAGGCGATTTCGCGGAGACGGAGGCGGAGTCCGACGCGTGGGTTGCGGGCGAGCGCAAGAAGAACCGCCGGCCCCCCGAGTTGCTGACGCGCGACGTCGTCGCGAAAGCGATCACCAAAGAGATCGCGGAGGGACGCGGTTCTTCTTGCGATC
>DATHDT010000175.1:0-5022 GCA_035318905.1 Gemmatimonadales bacterium
GGTCAGATCGCTGACCGTCTGGCGCGCGTGACGAACGAGCAGGCGGACGTCATCGGCAACGTCGGACAGAATCTGAGCAAGGGATCGGACGTTCTGGCGCGGGCCGCGACCGACCTTCAGGCTGCCCTCGGCCGCGTGGACTCGGCCACGAATCAGGGGCAGCTCGCGACGATCCTCAACAATACGGCCGCGGCCAGCACGGACATGCGTGCGGCGTCGCAGGATTTCCGCGCCCTGATGGGCGCGGCCAACAAGAACCAGGAGAGCCTGGTGCGCGTGCTCGTCGGGGCCGACACGGTGTTGTCGCGGATCGCGAACCGCAGCGGCACGCTGGGCCTCATGGTCGGCGACTCGGCGTTGTACAAAGAAACCACCCTCACGATGATCCAGCTGCGGCAGCTCCTGTCGGACATTCAGGCGAATCCGCGGAAATACTTCACGTTCAGCGTCTTCTAGCGATGGCGCGCAAGAAACAGAGTCGTGCCCACCGCGAGACGAGCGCCGGCGGTGTCGTATTCCGCCGCGAAGGCGGTGTCACACGCTTCCTCCTGATTCGCGACTCCTATCGCAACTGGGGATTCCCGAAGGGGCACCTCGAGTCTGGAGAGCCCCCCGCCGAGGCCGCGCGTCGCGAGGTAAAGGAAGAAACGGGGCTCGAGGATCTGGTGCTCCACGGGCCGATCAAGGTGATCGACTGGTACTTCCGGTTCCGCGGCAAGACGATCCACAAGTACTGCCACTTTTTTCTGTTCGAATCGAAGCGCGGCGAGCCGGTGCCTCAGGTGGATGAGGGGATCACGGAGTGCGCCTGGCACCCAGTCGACGCGGCGCTGCGGACGATCAGCTACGACAACGCGCGCGACGTGCTGCGCCGGGCCGTCGAGATGGAGCGGGCCCTCGTGCAGGTCGAGGGCACGTGACTTCTCCCCCCATCGTGGCCGTGTTCCACCCGCGCCGCGACGCGCGACGCGCCGTGAAGCAGGGATACCCACGCGCCACCGGGAGCGTGCGGCTCTGTCGCACGCTGCAGGGGGTCGAGCGGCTGCTACAGCAGCGGCTGGTGGACGCCGTGGTGCTCGATGTACGCACCGGAGCCGAGGACGTGATCGGTCTGCCGGCGCGGTTTCCGCGGATTCCGATGTATGCGCTGTCGGCGGTGCGACCTGAGGACGGGTCGCTTCTGGCCTCGTGTCACCGCGCGGGATTCGCCGGGGTCCTGGTCGAAGGGGTCGACAACTCCGTCGCCGGGGAATGGATCGCGGCGCGCACGGCGCAGGTGGCGCGCCGGGCCGCGCTCGCCGATGCCCCGCGGCTGCTGCGCCTCACCGACCGCCTGCAGCTCGCGGCGTGGGAGGAGGTCTTGCGCCGGGCCGGCGCGCCGACTCAAACCGGCCAGGTGGCTCAGGCGCTCAGGGTCACCCGCGAGCATCTGTCGCGGGAATTCGGCGCGGGGGGCGCGCCCAACCTGAAGCGGGTTATCGATCTGGCCCGTGCCGCCTGCGCCGCCGACTTGCTCGGAAACCCCGGCTATACGGTACGCGCGGTGGTTCGCATCCTGGGGTACGCGTCGCCGAGCCATCTCGCCGGCGCGGCCCGGCGGGTGGCGGGGGCGACGCCGCACGAGCTGGGCGATTTGGGTCCACGGGGCGTGCTGCAGCGCTTCCTACGGGGGCGGACGCGGTCGCGGGTCTAGTCAATCTCTTGACAGGCCGTAGCTCGAGCCGTAGCAGTTGGCTGCAGTCCAACCCCAAGGAGGGGCTCGTATGCACAAGGTCATCGGCGGTGTCGTGCTGGCGGCGGCCCTGCTCCCCGGCGTTGCCGCGTCGCAGCATGAGGACGCCAAGCACGAGTTCGGCATCGATGCCGCATTCATCTACCGGAAGCCGTCGGGTCTGCCCGGCCGGTGGGTGAGCGGGGCGCCGGCGGATGTCCGCATCGGCTTCGTCAGCAAGAGAAGAATCATGCTGGAGGTCGGATTCCAGTACGGAGTGAGTGGCGGCGGCGGCACCTCGGCTCATGACTTCAGTGTCGGCGTTGAGGCCCAATGGGCGAAGAATCATCGTCGGGGTCTGTATCTGGCCGTGGGCCCGGCCGTCGAGTTCGCCGGCCAAAGCGGGAGTCCGAGCGGCACCCTGTTTTCCGTGGGCGGCGATATCGGGACGCGCATTCCCTATGGGTCTGGGGCGTTCCGCCTCTCGACGGGTGTTAGGTACAGTCCGGCAAATACGAGCTACGGGACCGTGAATTCCTTCAACGTCCACGCTCGAGTTGGCTTGTCCCTCTGGCACTAACCACCAGGGCGGGGGAAGCCCCGTCTTCCCCCGTCCGGTAGTATGTGATATTTTTCACAATCTCTAAAGCGGCGAGTCCATGGCGACCGATTCCATCCTGAGACCGGGCGAACTCAAAGACATCCTCCTGAAGGAAATCCAGGCGGCCGACCTGGCGGACATCGACGTCCGCGAAGTCGGCACCGTGCTGGAGGTGAAGGACGGCATCGCCCGGATCTACGGGCTCACCTCGGCGATGGCGGGGGAGATGCTCGAGTTCACGGCCTCGGAGTCGGGTGAGAAGATCACGGGTCTCGCCTTGAACCTCGAAGAGGACAACATCGGCGCGGTGATCTTCGGCGACTACCTCCAGCTGCGCGAGGGCGACGAGGTGCGCCGCACCGCCCGCGTGCTCGAGGTGCCCGTCGGTACCGCGATGGTCGGGCGTGTGGTCGACGCGCTGGGCAGGCCGGTGGACGGGCTCGGGCCGATTCAAACGACGAAGACACGCAAGGTGGAGATCGTGGCGCCCGGCATCATCAAGCGGCAGCCGGTGAAGGAGCCGCTGCAGACGGGCATCAAGGCGATCGATTCCATGATCCCCATCGGTCGCGGACAGCGCGAGCTGATCATCGGCGACCGCGGCACCGGCAAAACCGCGATCGCGGTCGACACGATCATCAATCAAAAGGGGCAGGGCGTCATCTGCGTGTACGTGGCGATCGGCCAGAAGAACTCCACGGTCGCGGGCGTGGTGGAGCGGCTCAAGGAGCACGGCGCGATGGAGTACACGATCATCGTGGTCGCCTCCGCCGCCGAGCCGGCACCGATGCAGTACATCGCCCCGTACTCGGGCTGCACCATGGCCGAGTACTTCATGTACGATGAGAAAAAGGCGACGTTGTGCATCTACGACGACCTGTCGAAGCAGGCAGCGGCGTACCGGCAGCTTTCCCTGGTGTTGCGGCGGCCCCCCGGCCGCGAGGCATATCCGGGCGACGTCTTCTATCTCCACAGCCGTCTGCTCGAGCGCGCGGCCAAGCTCTCCGACGAGATGGGGGGCGGGTCGCTCACGGCGCTGCCGATCATCGAGACGCAAGCGGGCGACGTCTCAGCCTACATCCCCACGAACGTCATTTCGATCACCGACGGGCAGATCTTCCTCGAGACCGACCTGTTCTACTCGAACGTGCGGCCGGCGGTGAACGCCGGCATCTCCGTGAGCCGCGTGGGCGGCAACGCCCAGATCAAGGCGATGAAGCAGGTCGCGGGCCGTCTGCGCCTCGACCTGGCCCAGTACCGTGAGCTCGAGGCATTCGCGCAGTTCGGCTCCGAGCTCGATCCCGCGACGCAGCGGCAGCTGGCGCGGGGCGCGCGAGTCGTGGAGGTCCTGAAGCAGCCCCAGTACCAGCCGATGCGCGTGGACCAACAGGTCATCGTGATCTTCGCCGTGACCAACGGCCTCATCGATGATGTCGATGTCCCCAAGATCAAGGAATGGGAGAAGGGCCTGCTCGAGTTCATGGCCGCCCAGCACTCGGCCATCATCGACGAGATCAAGACCAAAAAGGCGCTCTCCGACGACCTGAGCGGCCGGTTGAAGAAAGCCATCGAAGAGTACAAGACGCTCGGCAGCCGGTAATGGCGAAGCCCCGCGAGCTGAAGCGGCGCATCCGCTCCGTCCAGAACACGCGCAAGATCACGAAGACGATGGAGCTCGTCTCCACGTCGAAGCTGAAGCGCGCCCAGGATCGCGTCGTCGGCGCCCGGCCGTACGCGCAGGCGCTGGCAGAGGTGATCGGGGACCTCTACTCGCCGGCGCTCGCCGAACGATTCCCCCTGTTGCGCCAGCCGGCGCATGGCGTGCGGCGCGCCGCCGTCGTTCTCATCACGTCGAACCGGGGCCTCTGCGGCGCGTTCAACGCCAACCTGATCCGCGAAGCTCGGCGGCGGATGAAGGAGCTCGAGGACCAGGGCGCGCAGGTGGAGCTGCACATCATCGGCAAAAAGGGGATCGGGTACTTCAAGTTCACGCGTCGCCCGGTGGCATCGCAGCGCATCGACATCGGCGACCGGCCCACCGCGGCGCATGCGGTGGAAGTGATGGAGCCCCTGATGGCGCAGTTCACGGCGGGGACCCTCGATGCCGTGGACGTCGTGTTCGCGAAGTTCAATAGTGCGGTCAGCACGCCGCCCACCACTTTGCGGATCCTCCCTGTCGCTCCGCCATCGAGTCGGCGGTCGGGCGGTCAAGAGGCAAAGGCGGCGGTCAACTACATACTGAAGCCATCGGCCGAAGCCATACTCGAATCACTACTCCCGCTCTACGTTCGCAATCAGATGTATCGCGCGCTGGTCGAGACGGCGGCTGCGGAACATGGGGCGCGGCGCACGGCGATGAAGAACGCCACCGAGGCGGGCGGCGACATGCTCGACTTGCTGCAGCGGACCTACAACCGGGCGCGGCAGGGACAGATCACCCAGGAGCTCGCGGAAATCGTTGGCGGAGCGGAAGCTCTCAAAGGATAAAGGGATTCATGGCGACGAAGACAAAGGAAGCTCCCAAGAACATCGGCAAGGTCGTCCAGGTCATCGGCCCGGTGCTCGACGTCGAGTTCGAGCCGGAGAAGCTCCCCGAGCTGTACAACGCGCTGAACGTCGAGCTGGAAGGGCGCCGCGTGGTGGTCGAGGTGCAACAGCACATCGGCCGGAATCAGGTCCGCGCCGTGGCAATGAGCCCGACGGACGGCGT
>DATHDT010000176.1:0-7138 GCA_035318905.1 Gemmatimonadales bacterium
AGGCTCGATTCCTTGCTCCCTGGAGTCGGACTCTCCCTTCACCCTTTCTCTCTGATAAAACGCGGACCCGCCATGTCATCCTGAGCGAAGCGCGCCGCAGGCGCGCGAAGCGAAGGACCTGCTTTGTGAGGTGCGCGAACCGGAAAAACGGCGTGCTCGAGGAGCTACAGCGCCTGCCGGACGTGCTGGACGTCCGGTTGGCGTACTTCGGGGATTAGGTGCCGCCGTTTACTAACAAGCCTCGTCAGGGATGAGCTCTCGTGCTATGTAACACACCACGACCTCCACGAGGAAGGCTGCGGCTACGACGCCCGCCGCCAGCAATGACGTTTTGGCGACTCCGGGCCCCGTCCTGTATTTCATGGAATCCACCTGCCCTCGAGGTATGCTCCGTCGGCAGCTGTCGCACTGAAGGGATGTCTCGTATGGGATGCCCGACACCGAATCTGCTGTGAGTACCACCCCGTGCCATTTCTCGACCGTACCACTGCTCCAGATCAAAACAGGGTCGGACGGCTTCATGGGTGCCGGCTGGAAGCCAGTACGCCGTTCCCACTCAGCGTTACTAACGCAACCTGCGGCCAGTATGACGAATGCAAGGCGTGAAAAACGTCGAGGCATGGCCCAACCCTTGGTGTATTTCGGGGACTGAGGGAGGCTCCTTCTAGCGCAGCACCCCAGCGAGAACCGCGATCGCCCCCACAGCGCCCACCCAGAAGACAAACGACCACTTGATTAGGTCGGCCGAGCGCCGCTCTAACTTGGTTTCCACGCTGCTGAGCCCCACCTGGAGCGCCTGGCGCAACTCAGCGAGGTCGGCCCGCATTGTCTCGCGTGCCTCCGTCAGGCGGGCATCGAACCGGGAGAAGTTGAGTTCGTTCAGCTCTCTGAGCTCAGCCCGCTGCGCATCCACCTGCTGCATCCAGGTCACCAGGTCTTCCGCCGCCTCGTCGCCAAGGGTTGCCGCCCATCGTAAACCTACTGCGGGAGCGAATCGCCCTCAATTGTCCGCGAGGATATGCCGACGAACGCAGGATACCTCCGCTCAGCCGACCTGGCATGACCTTCCAACCCTTCTGCTCTGGCAAACCACGCTGCATCTTCGGCGAGCTCGCGCGCGGCGGCCGAGTCGTCGATGCGGAGCCACGTCCGCAGCCGCAGGAACGTGAGCACCGACAGCCCTCCGCTCCCGCGGGCGGCGCCGCCCGTGGGCAGAACGTGATTTGGTCCGGCGCCGTAATCCCCTAGAACCTCACCTGCCTTCGATCCGAGAAACATCGTTCCATAGGTGTGCAGCCGTGCCGTGACAGTCGCGACGGTCGCATCCGCAAAGTGCAACGCCAAGTGCTCGGGCGCGATTGCTTCGCACGCCGCCACGCCCTCCTCGAGACTGCTGACGCATATCACACCACCATTGGCCAATGCGACGCCTGCTACGTCCGACGTGGCGAGGTCCGCCATCTGTTGGCGCAACGCCTCGTTCACTCGGGCCGGCAGCGTGGAATCCATCGTGATCAGCAACGGTACGGCATCGGTATCGTGCTCTGCCTGGGCAAGGAGGTCCGCAGCGATCAGGTCGGCATCAGCGCTCGCGTCCGCGAACACGACGAGCTCTGATGGTCCCGCGATGGTATCGATGCCAACGCTGTTCGACACCAGATGCTTGGCCGCTGCCACGTAGCGATTGCCCGGACCCACGACGACATCACACGCCGGAACCGGTCCAGCACCATAGGCCAGCGCGGCGATTGCCTGAGCCCCGCCCACGGGGATCAGGGCATCAGCCCCCGCCACGGCTGCGGCCGCGAGAACGAGGGCCGGGGGTTTCGGACTCGCGACGATCACTTCGGCGACTCCTGCCACGCGTGCCGTGATCGCGGTCATGAGCACCGTGGAGGGCAACGGGTACCGGCCGCCGGGAGCATAGCATCCGGCGCGCAGGACGGGCTTGACGCGGTGACCGGCGAAGCCGCCGGGGACGGGCACCACCACGTCGCGTATGGCGCCGCGCTGCGCCTCTGCGAACGCGCGAATCCGGCCTGCGACACGTTCCAGGCGCTCCCGATCTGCACCGCCGAGCCCCTGCCGAGCCTTCTCTAGTGCCCTCCGCTCAATGACGATGGGCTCATCTGGGTGGAGCTCGCCAAATCGCTCCGCGTGCTGTCGGAGCGCCGCTTCGCCGCCGCGGCGCACGGCGTCGACAATCTCTGCTGCTGCGTCGAAGGCCTCCGCCGGCACCGCCGCGCAACGCTGCCGCACGATCTCCGCAATGGTGCGGGCCCGGAGCAGCTCTGTCATTTCGCCACCATCGGCCGGCGACCCACGGCGCCATGTCGCCGCTCGAGCTCCGCCAGCACCTCGGCGAGCGACCCGCCCGACCGCACAAGCGCCACCAGTCCCATATAGAACAGGTCCGCCATTTCGAAGATCGCCTCGGCTGCGGTTTCGGCTGCGGCGAGTTCGCCTGCCTCCTCACCGAGCTTCGCGGCGAGCAGGTTACGATCGGCCAACAAACGGGCGGTGCCCGATCCGGGCGTCGCGTGCTCAGCACGTGCCTCGATCACTCGCGCCAACACGCCGAGGTCGAACGGCTCCGACCAGCACGAGAGACGTTCCAGGTGACAGAATCCAACCCCGTGTTGCCGCACTGTGAATCGCAGCGCATCGCGGTCGCAGTCGAGCTCGACGCGCAGCAGCTCCTGTGTGTTCCCGGACGTCTCGCCCTTCACCCAGACGGCCTTTCGCGATCGCGACCAATAGATCCCCCGCCGCTCGGCCACCGCGCGGGTCAACGACTCTCGCGTGCTCCACACAAGCCCCAGCGTCCGGCCGAGTTCGTCACACACCACCGTGGGCCAGATCTGCGGACTCCCCTTTCGTTCCCCCTCTCCCAATTGGGAGAGGGGGTCAGGGGGTGAGGACCCCGACAGGGAGAGGGGGCCAGGGGGTGAGGACCTGAGCGGTGCCGCAATCGCCTCGCCGAGACGCAGTCGATCCGTGTACAGAGCCATCCCGACCTGGGCGTCCGCGCCGAGTGCGTCGAGCGCCGCGATCTCGTCGGCCGTCGTGATCCCACCGGCCGCCGTCACCCGCACATCGCCCGCGGCGGTAACTGCGGCGCGTATGGCATCCAGGTCGAATCCACCCATGGTCCCTTCGTGCTCGACCTGGGTGAAGAGAAACCCGCCGACGCAGGGCGCCAGCTGTGCGATGCGCTCGTGCACGGTTACGCCTGCCTTGGCGCGCCAGCCGTCGACCACGACATCTCCCCGCTCGGCGTCCACGGCCGCGATCACGCGGTCCCGCGGCAACTGGCCGCACAACTCGGGGCTGGCAGCAGTTCCCAGCACGACCTTTTTCGCGCCCGCGTCGAGCCACGCGCGGGCCGCATCGAGAGACCGGATGCCGCCACCGACTCGGCACGGCGCGCGACGCACCATCGTTCGGATCAGGGCGGCGTTCGACCCGCGTCCCAGGGCGGCGTCGAGATCCACTACCGCCACCTCGCCAGCGACCGCGAACTGCTCGAGGCGCTCGAGCGGGTCTCCGCCATCGAGCACGAACTCCCGGCCGTGCCGCAGCTGAACGGCGCGGCCGTTCATCACGTCAATGCTCGGTACAATCATTGGTCGTTCCCCCTCTCCCGGGAGGGAGAGGGGGTCAGGGGGTGAGGCCACCGCACCGCAATCCCGCACTCTGCGACGTGAGCCTTGATCCCATCGACCGTCTCGGCACCGTCGTGCAGCACCGAGGCCGCCAGCACGGCATCCGCGCCGGCCGCCAACGCCTCCACGACGTGGGCTCGGGTTCCGATTCCCCCCGATGCGATCACGGGCACGTTGACTGCGTCGACGACGGCGCGCAGCAGGGTGAGGTCGTGGCCGTTGCGGGTCCCGTCCGCGTCCCAGCTCGTGAGCAGGATCTCGCCCGCACCGCGGCCCTCTCCTTCGCCGGCCCACGCGACCGCGTCGCTCCGGCCGGTCGACCGCCCGCCCACGACTAGTGCCTCCCATTCGTCATCGCGACGGCGCGCATCGATCGCCAGGACAACGCACTGCCGTCCGAACGCGTCGGCCAACTCACCCAGCAACTCGGGCCGTTGGACGGCGGCGGTGTTGACGCTCACCTTGTCGGCGCCGGCTCCAAGCAGGCGCCGCGCGTCGGCGACGCTGCGGACGCCTCCCCCGACGGTGAGGGGGATGCGAATGGCCGCGCGAACGCGGCGCACCGTGTCCACCTGCGTATCGCGTCCCTCCGGAGCCGCGGCGACGTCGAGGATCACGATCTCGTCGGCACCTTGCGCTTCGTAACGCTCTGCGCGCTCTGCCGGATCGCCGGCATCCCGGAGCCCCTGAAAATTCACGCCCTTCACGACTCGCCCGTCTCTGACGTCCAGGCACGGCACGATGCGGCGCAGCAGGCCCGCCGCGCGCGGTGGAGGGGTGGCGTGCGTCGTCTCGCCGGCGCGACCCAGCCAGCGTGCGAGCACCTCGCCCCCGTAAGCCCCCGACAACTCGGGGTGGAACTGGCAGGCGAGCGTGTTGTCGCGCTCGATGGCCGCGACGAACGGCGCCCCGTGAGTGGTCCACGCCGCCTGCCAACCGGGCGGCGCTTCGCTCAGGGCGTAGGAATTGGCAAACGCCGCTTCCGCGGTGCGGACGAAACGAGCGCGTGGACTCGCGACGACGCGATTCCAGCCGAGGTGCGGCAGCCGCACTCCAACGGGCAAGCGGCGGCAGGTGCCCCGTACGATCCCGAGTCCCGGCACGCCTGGCGCCTCCTCGCTGGCATCGCACAGCAGCTGCAGGCCGAGGCACACGGCGAGGAGGGGCGTGCCACCGGCCACGCTTTCGCGTAGTGCACCGTCCAGCCCGCGGGCCTGCAACTCCGCCGCGGCGGTCCCAAATGCGCCCACCCCCGGCAGTACCAGGCGCGCCGCTCCCCGCACGACGCCCGGGTCGCGGGTCACCGTGACGGGCTCACCGAGCCGCTCAAAGGCGGTCGTAATCGACGCGAGGTTGGCGACGCCGGTCTCCACGACGGTGATCACAAGACGCCCTTGGTCGAAGGGATGTCGTCGTTCCCCGACCTCGCCACGGACTGGCGCAGGGCGAGGGCGACGGCCTTGAAGGCGGCTTCCGCGCGGTGGTGATCGTTCTCGCCCCGCAGCACGTCTACGTGCAGGGTGAGCCGCGCGGCGACGGCAAGCGAACAGAGCACGTGCGTGACATTCTCGCAAGAGAGCCCGCCGATCGTTTCCCGGCCGAGCCCGAGGTCGATCGCCGAGTACGGGCGCCCCGAGAGATCGACGACCGCACGTGCCAGGGCTTCGTCGAGCGGGGCAAACGCCGATCCGAACCGGGCGATCCCGCGGCGTTCGCCGAGGGCGCGGTCGAGCGCTTCGCCTAGGCCGAGCGCGCAGTCCTCGGCGCTGTGGTGGTCGTCGATGTGCAGATCCCCCTTACACACCACGGTCAGGTCGAACCGGGCATGGCGCGCGAGGGTCTCGAGCAGATGATCGAGGAACCCGATACCGGTCCTGACCTCGGCGCTGCCGGTCCCATCGAGCTTGAGGGTGACGGTGACGGAGGTCTCTCGGGTGACGCGCTCCACGGTGGCAGCTCGGTTCATGGCAGGAGATCGAGGAGGTCGGTGAGTTGGGCCAAGGCCCGGGCACCACCCTCCGGAGCCTCGTCGCCTGGGGCGGCGACGGCAAAGGGAAGGACGCCCGCCTGCGCGGCGGCGTGCATGTCGTCGGGCGTATCGCCGACCATCCAGGCGCGGCGGACCCCGAGGCGCTCGAGCGCGAGGCGCACGGGGGCCGGGTTTGGCTTCGCTGGCGCATCCTCCATCGTCACGACGGTGGCGAAGAGCCGCGCGACCCCCGCGCGTTCCAGGAACCACTCGGCCTCGGCCCGCGGCCGGCCTGTGACGATCGCCAGGGGGCGGCGCGCCGCCAGTTGCTCCAACAACTCCCTTCTGGGAATGAGCACCTCACGCTCACGAAGGCTCATGTAGAGCGACTGAAAGCGCGCGGTGGCGTCTTCGAGTGACGCATGCCGGCCTCCGGCTTCGATCAAGCGTCGTGTGACGACCCAGTCGTTCGCGGCGTCGCCCGCACGGATCGCGGCCGAGACCTGCGCGGTAGTGATTGGCACACCGAACGACTGGGCCGTCGCCGCGATCGCGGCCCGCTGGGAGTGCTGCACGTCGGCGAGCACACCGTCCATGTCGAACAGCAGCGCCTCAGGGGCCAGTGCCGTTTCCAGTGCCGCGACGAGGCGCTCGAACTCGGCAGCGTTCCCCGGCAGCGTGATGCGCAGGGCGCTCCCCAGACCTGGGCGGTGAGGGAAGGCCCGCACTACCACGCCGAGCGCCGCGAGAGCGGCGGTGAGGAACGCTGCGCGCTCCCCGCATTCGACCAGAATGAAGTTCGCCTGCGAGGGCAGGGGCTCCAGCCCCAAGGCAGACAGGCGCGCACCCAAGGCGGCCCGCTCCTCTCGCACGCGTGCGACGTGCGCGCGCAACGCCGGCTCGCCAACGGCGAGTTGCCTCAAGGCGACGGCGACCGAGGGAGCGGCGACCGCGTACGGGGCGCCCGCCGCACGCAGTTTCGCCACGACATCGGGGCTTCCGATCGCGTATCCAATCCGGCATCCCGCCAGTCCCCACGCCTTGGACAGGGTGCGCAAGACGACGACGTTCGGAAGATCGATGAGTGCTTGAGTGAGATCTGCATCCGCGTACTCGACATACACGTGGTCGAGCAGCAGCAGGGCGGCCGGCGCGGCTTGGGCCAACTGGCGCAGGTCGGCTGCCGACGCGGTGGCTCCCGTCGGATTGTTGGGCGAGACGACGGCGATGACGGCCGGTCGTTCCGCGAGACGGGCCAGGAACGCCGCAAGCGGAAACGCGCCGCTGCGCCCCTTCCATGGCACGCGCACGAGGGTCCCGCCCGAGAGCGCCGCGAAGTGATCGAACATCTCGAATGTCGGGTCAGCGAGCAGCATGGTGCGGCCGTTGCCGAGGTAGGCCCGGCACACGCGGTCGATCGCGTCGTCGGCGCCGGCGGTGACGATCACGCGCTCGGCAGCGACGCCGATCCGGCCGGCGAGCGTCGCCTCGAGTTGCGCGGTGT
>DATHDT010000177.1:0-5200 GCA_035318905.1 Gemmatimonadales bacterium
GTCAACACGGGACAGGCGGACGGGCTTCTGGCGGACTTCGATCACCACCTTGCCGTCGGGGGTTTCCTCGAGGACAGGATACCAGGCCCCGCGGCGGAGGATATCCGCCACGTTGTCGAGGCATCGGGCCCAACCGATGTGACGAGGCATGCAGGGAGCCTAATCTAGCACATCCGATTAAATTCGGTTATGCGCACAATCGGAACCATCGCCCGGCTGCAGATCCAACGCTCCTCGCTCAAGACAGGCGAGAAGCCAAACCGCGTGTACGACCCCACGCCACTCCTCCCCGTCCAGCGACTCACCGTGACGCCTGACGGCGTCCTGGGCGCGGGCAGCGAGGGCGGCTGGATCGTCGACGTCCACCACCGCGCGCACCCGGAGACCAAGAACGAGGACGGCCTGCACGGGGTCTCCGTCGGCTTCACGTCGCACTATGCCGCGATGCGGGACCGCTTCGGGGATCACATCGTCGTGGGCTGCGCAGGCGAGAACGTCATCGTCACCGCCGACCAAGTGTTTACCTACGAAGACCTGGCAGGGGGCGTGGCGATCGTCACCGCCGACGGAACAGAGCGCGTGCGGCTCAAGGTGCTCCAGGTGGCGCACCCCTGCCGGCCATTCACGGGGTGGGCACTCGGTGGACGAGTGGAGTCAGAAGTGATGAAGGAAAGCTTGCAGTTCTTGGACGGAGGAACGAGGGGGTTCTACTGCCTGGGCGAGGGCGCGGGGCCCATCGCCATGGGGGACCTGCTAGTTCTGCTCTAGCTCAGTTCGTCCCAGGCGAGTCCCGCCGCCTTCTTGCAGCGGTCGCACGTCATCTCATTGCTGCCCGCCTGGAAGCCCTGGCGGTGGCGGCAGGCCGGGCACACGGCGTAGGTGAGCGGAATGGCGCGGCCCAGTTTCTCCATGACGCGCGGCTCGCACTTCACGATCGTCCAGCGCTCCGGCGGATGGTAGCGGATCTCCAGGAAGCGACGGTCCACGGGCACGTTGTGCCGGTTCACGTCGAGGACCACGATGTTGCTCGAGGAGATGCGGACGACAGGGTACCATGCGCCGCGGCGCAGCGTGTGCGCGCCCGCGGGTCCGACCCGAGCCCAGCCCTTCACCTGCAGGCGGGTAGGCGTAATAGGGCGAAGGTCCATGGCTCTAACCTTAACGGGCAAGGGAAGTCCGCGTCGTGACTGTGCTCACACGTCGCGTGGTCGCCTCACCCGCACTCGCTGAACCCGCACACGTGACATTTTGCACAACCCTCGATGAAGGCGAGCTGTGAGCCGCAATCGGGGCAGGCGCCGATGAAATCCTGCTCGGGACCCCTGGTCCGCAGGGTCTCTTCCCCGCTCAGCCCCGTGGCCCCCGTCACCACCTCCCGGGCCGGAGAGGCGGACAACAGGTCCTGCTGCACGCCCTGCTTGTCGTGCATCCACTTCTCGATCGCGATGCCGATCGCATCGGGCACCGAGAGCACCTTGCTGGGTCCCAGACCCACGGCGCGGTCAGACGAAATGCCGCGCAACTGGCGGTAGACCTCCTTCATGGGGATGCCGGACCGCAATGCCAGCGAGATCAGCCGGCCGATGGCCTCGACGTCAGCCATGAGCGCGCCGCCCGCCTTGCCGAGCGACATGAAGATCTCAAACGGCTGGCCCTTGTCGTCCTCGGTAATCGTCACGTACATCGTGCCCAGCGGCGACTCGACGCGGCGCGTGGAGCCCTTGAGCAGCTCGGGACGAGACCGCTTGGCGCGACGCTGCAGGTTCTCGGCCTCGGAGTCGTGCAACTGCCCGCGCGTCCGCTCGAGCTCGGTGTCGAGCTCGGCGATGCGGCCGAGCGCCTCGGCCAACGCGACCTGCGCCTCTTTGGGTGCGGGCGCCGGCGCCGTGGCGCTGACCTTCTTCGCGGTCGTCCCCGTGGAGAGCACCTGGTTCTCGCGGGCGCCGTCGCGGTACACGGTCACGCCTTTGCAGCGGAGGCGGAACGCCATCCGGTAGATCTGCTCGACGTCCTCCTCGGTGGCCGCGTTCGGGAAGTTGCAGGTCTTGGAGATCGCCGAATCGGTGAAATCCTGGAACGCCGCCTGCATGCGGATGTGCCACTCCGGCGTCACGTCGTGTGCGGTGACGAACACGCGCTGCCACTTGGCCGGCACGGCGTCGAAGTGGATGTGACCGGCCTCGGCGATCTGCGTCACGAGCGCTTCGGAGTACCAGCCCTCCCGCTTCGCGATCTTGACGAACTGCTCGTTCACGTCGGGCATCAGCACGCCTGCCTGGTTCCGCATGAACGCCACGGCGAACAGCGGCTCGATCCCCGACGAGCACCCGGAGATGATCGAGATCGTGCCGGTCGGCGCCACGGTGGTGAGGTTGCAGTTGCGGAGCCGGCGCATCGGACGGATGCGCTCGCCCTTGGCGTCGCGGGCAGCGCTCGCATCGGGACCCCAGATCGACCGCTCCCACTCGGCGAAGGTGCCGCGCTGCTCGGCGAGCTTCTCGGAGGCGACCTTCGACTCCTCGTCCACGAACTCCATGAGGCGCCGCCCCAGCGCGACACCCTCGTCGGAGTTGTAGGGAATGCCGAGGTCGACGAGCAGGTCGGCCCAGCCCATGATGCCGAGTCCGATGCGGCGGATCCGCTTCGCGAGATCGTCGATCTCGGGCAGCGGGTACTTGTTCGCGTCGATGACGTTGTCGAGGAAGTGCGTGCAGAGATGCACGGCCGTGCGCAGCCGGTCCCAATCCACGTCGCCGTTCTTGACGAACAGGCCGACGTTGATGGATCCGAGATTGCAGACGTCGTAGGGGAGCAGCGGCTGCTCACCGCACGGGTTGGTGGCTTCGTAGCTGCCGAGGCGCGGCACCGGGTTGTACTGGTTCGCGCGGTCGATGAAGAACACGCCCGGCTCGCCGGTCTTCCACGCGCCGTGAATGATCTTCCGGAAGACGTCCCGGGCATCGAGCTGCCCCATGACCTTGCCGGTCTTGGGGTGGATCAAGTCGTAGGACGTGCCGGCCTCCAGGGCCGCCATGAAGGCGTCCGTGACGGCCACGGAGATATTGAAGTTCGTGACCTGCGTGAGGTCGTCCTTGCAGCTGATGAACTCGAGGACGTCGGGGTGATCCACCCGCAGGATGCCCATGTTGGCGCCGCGGCGCGTCCCCCCCTGCTTCACGACGTCAGTCGAGGCGTCGTACAGCTTCATGAACGACACGGGGCCCGACGCGACCCCCATCGTGGAGCGAACGACGTCGTTCTTGGGCCGCAGGCGCGAAAACGAAAAACCGGTCCCGCCGCCCGACTGATGCACCAGGGCCATCGCCCGCAGGGTGTCGTAAATCCCGGAGCGGCCGTTCGAGAGAGCGTCGTCCACCGGCAACACGAAACACGCCGACAGCTGGCCCAGGGGCCGCCCGGCGTTCATCAGGGTCGGCGAGTTCGGCATCCACACCCGCGTCGCCATCAACTCGAAGAACGCTTCCGCGAGCCCCTCGACCGCACGGTCGGACGCGCCGTACGCCCGATCGGGCGCGGCGACGTTGCGGGCCACGCGCCAGAACAGGTCTTCCGGGCTCTCCGCCGGCTTGCCGTGGTCGTCCTTGACCAGGTAGCGGCGCTCGAGCACCGTGAGGGCGTTGGCGTTCAGATCGAGCTTGGCGGGCGAGGTGGAATCAGTCATGCTGGCTCATCCCTCTGCGGTGAGAGCGGTCTCACTGCTCAATTCAGCGATAGTTGAAGTTAACCGGAACGCGGATGGTCAAGGTAGGCGCGCGTGCAGGGCCGAGCAAGTCGGAGCGAGAAGGCCCGCGCGTCAAGACGATTGACAATTCACATCACAAACTTGGTCGGTCAAGTTGGTCGCTCAAGGGGGAAGGCTCCCCCGCGGTGCCGCTCGGCCTCCACCACGTAGTGTTGCCACGTCCCGCGAATCCGCTTCCGCAGCTCATCGTCGACGCCGCGGGTGACCCGTGCCGGGACACCCATGACGAGCGACCCGGGCGGCACGACCATGCCTTCGGGGAGCACGGCGCCCGCGGCCACCACACTGCCGGTGCCGATCACCACACCGTTCAGCAGCACGCTGCCCATCCCTATCAGGCACTCGTCCTCCACGGTGCAGCCGTGCAGGATCACGCGGTGCCCGACGCCCACACGGGCGCCGATGGTCGCGGGCTTGCCCTCGTCGACGTGCACGATCGTGCCGTCCTGGATGTTCGTGGCTTCCCCGATCGTGATCGGTGCCATGTCGCCGCGGAGGACCGCCTGATACCACACGCTCGAGTGGGGTCCGAGCGTGACGTCCCCAAGGACGACGGCCCCAGGGGCGATGAAGGCGGTGCGATGGATCTGACCGATTACTGTCTCACGGGCTGGAAGGGCCACTGCACCCACGCCTCGACCGGTTCACCGTTCTTCTGGGCGGGGTTCCAGCGCAGCGTCCGGGCCATGTCGCGCGCTTCATTGTTGAAGGTCTCGACGTTCGAGGGCACGTATACACGCGCCTCGACGGTCGTCCCTTCGCGCGACACGCGGATCAAGAGGATCGTCTGGCGCGGGAAAATGGGCGCGTCCGCCCCGACAGGGATCAGCGTCGGCGACAGCGGTACCGGCCTCGTGTCGAAGCACAGATTGTCCTGGTTGTACGCGGGGCCGAATTGATCGCACGGGCCGACATCATCCCCCTGCCCCGTCGACTGCAGTTGGATCTTGATCGTGCTCGCCTCGCCGGGCGAGATGATGACCTGCCGATCGAGCGTCTGGTACCCGGCCGCCCGCACGTTCAACCGGTGCACCCCCGGCGGCACGTCGAGGCTGGTGCCCCGCACCTGCTGGCCGTCGACCAGGACGCGCGCGCCCTGCGGGACTCCCTGGAGCACGAGCCGTCCCGGCGTTCCCGGAGGGGCAAGAGGCGTGTGGGTGGTGGTCACCGTCGCGCGCGCGCTATCGCGCCGGGCCGAGTCGGCCGCCGCCGCCACGAGCGAATCGTGGCGCGCGACGCTGTCTCGCGCGGTCGAGTCCCGGATCGCGGTGCTGTCGGTGACCGGTTTCGCCGCGAAGATCAGCCCCTGCTTGTAGGCGTAGAACCCACCACCCCCGAGCACGCCGCCGACGATCAAGAGCCAGAGCACGAGGCCGCCGATCACGGAGTGCTTCCGCTCGCCAGCGAGGGTGGGGGGGGGGGGCGGCCGGGTCGCGG
>DATHDT010000178.1:0-4329 GCA_035318905.1 Gemmatimonadales bacterium
ACGCAGCCGCTGACGGCTACGCTGCGGGATTCGATCGGTAACGTGCTCGCCGGCCGGTCAATCGCGTGGACGAGCAGCAACGTTTTGGTCGGCACGGTGACGGGGAGCGGCTTGGTGACCGCCCTCCTCGCGGGCGGCGCGACCATCACCGCCACGAGCGAAGGCAAGAGCGGCTCGGCGGCTCTGACAGTCACGGCACCCTCCGGCGGCACCGTCCTGCTCCAGGACGATTTCGAGGACACCGGCTTTGGGGCGCGTGGCTGGTACGACTTCGCCAGCACCCCGACGCTCACGGACACGACGCACATCGCGGGCAGCACGCGCGCCCTCGAGGTCCGCTTCGCCGCGGGTGCGACCAACCCCTCATGGGGGTTGGCGCGGCGCCTGTTCGCGCCCAGCCCGACCGTGTACGTCAGTTACTGGGTGAAGTACAGCGCCAACTGGGTGGGCTCGCGGCAGCTGTATCACCCCCACGAATTCCAGATCCTGAGCGATCTGGACGCCGACTACACGGCGCTGGCGAACAGCTGGATGGAAGCCTACATCGAGCAGAACTACCAGAACGGCGGGATCCCGCGGCTGTCGATCCAGGATAGCCGGGCGATCAACACGAGCTACGGCGCTCCGCCCATCAATCTGATCGGCGTCACGGAGAACCGCTCGATCGGCGGCTGCAACGGCCTCTCCGAGACGTACGTGGTGGCGAGCTGCTTCAGCTTCCCGCCCTGGTACAACGACAAGGAAATCAGCGCGCCGCAGGTGTGGTTCAAGCCGGCGCCGGGCCCGGGATACAAGGGCAACTGGAACCACGTCGAGGCGTACTTCCAGATCAACTCGATCGTGGGCGGCATCGGCCAGGCCGACGGCGTGGCGCAGTACTGGTTCAACGGCACGCTGGTGATCGACCGTCATGACGTGATGTTCCGCACGGGCGCGCGGCCGACCATCAAGTTCCATCAGTTTGTGATGGCGCCGTACATCGGCGACGGTTCCCCGGTCACTCAGACCATGTGGATCGACAACCTCCTCGTGATGACGGCGAGGCCATAATGACATTCTCGCATAAGACCCTTTCGGTCATCGGCCTCGCCGCGATCATTGTGTCGTGCGAGTTGCCCACCCGGCCGCCGACGGATTCCAGCGCGGCCTCCCGGCTCACCGTCTCTCCCAAACTCGTGACGCTGCAGCAGAACCAGGCTGCCGACTTCATGGCCATCGGCTTCACCACCGCCGGCGACACAGCCAGCGTCGGGGTGAGCTGGAGCGCCACCAGCGGCAGCATCACCGACACGAGCACGAGCAACGGTCGGCACAACGGGCGCTATCGGGCCGGCGCGGACACCGGCAAGGTCCGTGTCGTCGCCAAGGGCAACCCGGGAGGACCCGCCGACACCGCGATCGTCACCGTGACGCTGGCGCCGGTCACGACCGTCGCGGTGAGTCCGGCGACGGCGAGCCTTGCCGTCGGGGAGACGGTGCAGTTGTCCGCGACGCCGCAGGATCGGGACGGCAATCCGTTGAGCGGGCGCGTAGTCACCTGGGCGTCGACCAATCCGGGCGTCGCCGCGGTGAGCGGCAGCGGGCGCGTGAGCGGCGTGGCCCCGGGTGCCGCGACCGTGACGGCCGCCTCCGAAGGCCAGAGCGGAGCGATGGCGATCACGGTGACCGTGGTGCCGGTGGCCACGGTGGCGGTGAGCCCAACCTCGGCGAGTGTGACCATCGGGCAGACGGTACAGCTGACGGCGACTCCGAAGGATGCGAATGGCAATCCGCTACCCGGTCGCACCGTGACGTGGGCAACGAGCAACGCGGCGGTGGCCGCGGTGAACGGCAGCGGCTTGGTCAGTGGTGGGGCCACAGGGACAGCCACGATCACCGCCAGCAGCGAGGGCCGGAATGGCACCGCGACGATCACGGTGACGAATGTGCCGGTCGCCACAGTCTCGGTCAGTCCGGCGACGGCGAGCCTGCAGGTCGGGCAGACCGTGCAGTTGACGGCGTCGCCCAAGGATGCCGGCGGGAATCCGCTCGCCGGCCGAGTGGTGACCTGGACGAGCAGCGCGCCCGGCGTGGCCTCCGTCAACGGCAACGGTCTCGTCACATCCATAGCGGCGGGCTCGGCGACGATCACGGCGACGAGCGAAGGGCACAGCGGGACGGCGGCGCTGACGGTGACCTCGCCCCCGCCGGCGCCGGTGGCGTCGGTGACGGTCAGTCCCGCGACCGCGAGTCTCGTGGTCGGGGGCACGCAGCAGTTGACCGCGACGCTACGGGATGCGAGCGGGAACGTGCTGACCGGCCGGGTGGTCACGTGGGCGACGAGTGCCGCGGCCGTGGCGACGGTGAACGGCAGCGGCCTCGTCACAGCGGGGGCGGCGGGCTCGGCAACGATCACGGCGACGAGCGAGGGGCAAAGCGGAACGTCGGCGGTGACGGTGACCACGCCCGCGCCGGCGCCGGTGGCGTCGGTGACGGTCAGCCCCGCGACCGTGAATCTCGGGGTCGCCGGGACGCAGCAGTTGACCGCCACTCTCCGCGATGCGAGCGGGAACGTGCTCACGGGCCGGTCAGTCACGTGGGCGAGCAGCAACGTCCTGGTCGGCACCGTGAGCGGAAGCGGCCTCGTGACCGGGCTCGTCGTGGGCAGCGCGACGATCACCGCCACGAGCGAAGGCCAGAACGGCTCGGCGGCGCTCACCGTATCGGTCCTGCCCCCGCAGCTGTGGCCCAACGAGCCGACGGGCTTTACGACGGTTGTGAACCGCCCGTTCGACGCCGTGGCGGAGCTGGGGTGGGGCGCCAGCTCGCTCCTCACCCTCGTCACGGACCTGACGGCGCCCAAGTCCGCGCCGCTCGTCGGGCAGATCACGTTCCCGGCGGGGTTCGGCGGCGGCTACGAGCCGGCGGCCACCTGGACGGAGGGCGTGGACTCACGGGGCTTCACGCGGATGTATCTGTCGTTCTGGGTCAAGCTGTCGAGCAACTGGCAGGGGCACAACTCGGGGGTGAACAAGATCGGGTTTGTGTGGATGCATGACAACCCGGTCGTGTACTTCTCCGAGCAGGGCAGTGGGAGCGGGAACCTCGAGGCGCAGCTCCGGCTCCAGAACACGCCCGCGCCGGCGCGCAACCTGACGCCGAACCTCGCCGCGGTCTCCTTGACGCGGGGCCAATGGCACCGGTGGGAGGTAGTGATCGTCGCGAACACCGGCGACCAGGCGAACGGCGAAGCGCACTGGTGGATCGATGGCGTCAAGGTAGGCGAGTACAGGGACGTCCTCTACGGTTCCAGCGCGCAGCCCAAGGCGTGGGGCGGTCCCGAGATCAGCTGGATGCCGATTTGGGGTGGGATCGGGGACACCGTCGCCCAGACGATGTACATGTGGATGGACCACATGTACATCAGCGGAAAGCCGTAAGACTCGAGTCATACAACGCGAGGTGATGTAGTAGCGAACTGACCAACCGTCCGCCGAAGGCGCACACAAGTCCGATCGAGCCCAGTCCGGGCCGCCAGGAAGACACACCAGCAGACACTGGCGGCCCCCTTTTTTTGCCCAAAACCAACCTGTGGAAGGAGTGCAACACTATGCCGTTCTTGCACAAATTGTCTCAGCGCCTGGCGCGAATCCGACGGGTGGCCGTGATGCTTCCGGTCGCCGCGATCGTTGCGTGCGTTGCGGGAGAGCAGTCGATCAGCGACCCCGCGCAGCCGAGTTCCCTTCCGACGATTTCCGCCGCTCCAACAGTACCCGTAGAGCTTCTGCGAGACGATTTTGAAGACGCCGGGTTTGGCGCCCGCGGGTGGTACGACTACGCGAGCACCCCGACGCTCACGGACACGACGCACGTCGCGGGCAGCACGCGCGCGCTCGAGGTCCGGTTCGCGGCGGGCGCGACGACCCCCCCATGGGGACTGGGGCGGCGCCTCTTCGCGCCCAGCCCGACCGTGTACGTCAGCTACTGGGTGAAGTACAGCGCCAACTGGGTGGGCTCGCGGCAGCTGTATCACCCCCACGAATTCCAGATCATGAGCGATCTGGATGCCGACTATTCCGCCTTGGCGAACGGCTGGATGGAAGCCTACATCGAGCACAACTATCAGAATGGCGGGATCCCGCGGTTGTCGATCCAAGACAGCCGGGCGATCAACACGAGTTACGGCTCGCTGCCCCGCAATCTGATCGGCATCACGGAGGACCGCTCGATCGGCGGCTGCAACGGCCTCTCCGAGACGTACGTGGTGGCGAGCTGCTTCAGCTTCCCGCCCTGGTACAACGACAAGGAAATCAGCGCGCCGCAGGTGTGGTTCAAGCCGGCGCCGGGCCC
>DATHDT010000179.1:0-2772 GCA_035318905.1 Gemmatimonadales bacterium
CTCGTGTGGGCCGACAGCACGACGCAGGAGCCCCGGCGTGCGCGCGTGCGCGGTACCGCGGTCGCCGTCGTGGCGGCGCGACTCGGGTCGGGGCGGTGGGCTGATCTGCGCACGTCACCCGCGGAGGCGTCCACCAGTCTCTGGTTGGCGGGTCTCCTCGGTCTCGCGCTCCTTGGGCCGCTCGGATTCGCCGCGCTCCAGTGGGGCGAGCGGACGGCGCCTGGCGAGGTGCGTGAGGCGGCGACGGCGTGGGCGTTCCTCGCGCCCGCGGGTCTGCACCTCGCGGTGTTCTCGGTCGCGCCGCTGCTCTTCACGCTGTATCTGGCGGTGCACGGCCCGTCGGGTGGCTTCCTCGACCCGGTGAGGCCGTACGTCGGACTCGCCAACCTCCGGGCCGTGGTGCGCGACCCGCTGGTCTGGGGGTCGCTTGGGACGACGGCGCTGTACGCGCTCTATGTGCCGGTATCGACGGCGCTCGCGCTCGCGGTCGCGCTCGTGCTGAGTCGCCCCGGACGCACCGCGCTCGTGTTGCGCGCGGCGTTCGTGCTCCCCGTCATGTCGTCGGGCGTCGCCGTGGCGCTCGTGGCACAATCGTTCGCCGGCCTGGGGGCTCGCGACTGGTTGGGGAGTCCACGGACCGCCCTGCTCGTGCTGATGGTGCTCTCCATGTGGACGCAGGTCGGCACCCAGATGATGGTGTTCCTGGTGGGACTGCGGCGCATTCCCGGCACGTACCTCGATGCCGCACGTGTGGACGGCGCGAACGCCTGGCAGCGCTTCCGGCGTGTGACGTTCCCGCTGCTCAAGCCCATCACGCTCTTCGTGCTCGTCACGGGCGTGATTGGGGCGGTACAGATGTTCACCTACGTCTACGTGCTCACGGGCGGCGGTCCGCTGCACGCGACGGACGTCATCCTGCGCCGGGTCTTCGAGATCGGGTGGGACTCTCTGGAGTTTGGACGGGCCAGCGCGCTGTCGGTCGTGGTGTTCGCGCTGCTGCTGGGCGTAACGGCCGTGCAGTTCAAACTGCTCGCCCGGGAGGGCAGGGTGGAGCATGCGTAGGCGCAGCTGGATCGGCCTCGTGCTCATCAGTCCCTTCGCGATCCTGATGGTCGCGCCCTTCCTCTATATGGTGCTGCGGTCGTTCGTGGACGCGTCGGGGACCCCACGGTGGAGCGACGCGAACTACACGGCGGCGTTCAACGCGTTGCCGTTCTCCCGGTTTCTCGTGAACAGTCTCGTCCTCGCCGGCGGAGTGGCGGTGGCCCAGGTGCTCACCAGTGCCACCGCGGCGTATGCCTTTGCGCGCCTCCGCTTCCCCGGTCGAGACCGGGTCTTCTTCGCCTTCCTCGCGATGCTGATCATGCCCGCGGTCGTGCTCCTCGTGCCGCGGTTCCTGATGGTCGATGCGGCTGGCTGGGTGGACAGCTACGCCGGGCTGCTGTCGACCGAGCTGGTATCGGTGTGGGGAATCTTTTTCCTGCGTCAGTACTTTCTCACGCTGCCGCGTGATCTCGAAGACGCGGCGCGGCTCGACGGGGCGGGGGAATGGACGATCTTCTGGCGGGTGATGTTGCCCCTGGCAAAACCGGGGCTCGTCACGCTGGGGCTCCTCGCGTTCGTGAATCAGTGGAAGAGCTTCTTGTGGCCGCTCGTCGCGACCCGGTCACTCGACATGCGGGTGATGGAGGTCGGGCTCGCGCGGTTTCACGGGGGGGGCCTGTACTGGTCGAACGAGCCGGTCCAGATGGCGGCGGCGGTCATGACCACGCTGCCGCTCTTGATCGTGTTCGTCGTGGCGCAGCGCTACATCATTCGCGAGTTGCCGCTGGGCGCACCGCGTTCCTGAACGTCAAACTCCAACTGATGTCCTGCGTCGTGCCCTGCGGCCACTCGATCACTGCGTGCACGGCCTGGCCGTTCTGCAGCCGACGAACTGTACAGGCGACGTCGCTCTTGCAGGTTCCCGCCCGTAGCCCTCGCGGCACCGCGATCGTGACCGCGTAGGCTCGTCCATCCAGTTTCACCGACTTCGCGGTGAGCGTGCGCGTGGCGGCGTCCCAGTGCTCGTCCGTGATGTCGATCGCGCCCTGAATGATGTGGCGCGTGGTGCCGATCACCTGTGGGTGTGTGCCCGCGGGCCGCAGCGAGACCGTGAGCGCCGAGTGGGGCGGGATGGTTGCCCGGAGCACCTGCTGCACGTCGGCGAGGGGACGGTCGGCCCAGACGTCATAGGCAGTAAACCGCGCGGTCGCCGTTGCGCCGGGGATGCCGAGCGCGGCGAGGGCCTGGGAGATCGTCTGCGCTTCCTCCTCCCAGTTCACGAGCACCACGGTCCACCAGCGCGCGGCGCCCTCGGCGATCCAAGTCGACGCGGGCCGATCGCGACGGACGCTCCAGAACCCGCCGGGTCCGCCATGGTCTTGCGCGCGGATCGCGATCGTGTTCTCGCCGCCCCAGTTCAACAGTGCGCTGGGGACGGAATAGCGCCGGTACGCGCGCCACCCTTCGGTCTCGCCCACCTTCTGCCCGTTCACAAATGTTTCATCGGCGTCGTCGATCTTGCCGAGCTCGAGGACGACCGGTCGGTCGTCCGCGTGACCCCCCGAGCGACCGGGGGACAGCATGAACCGGGTGCGGTACCAGGCGTGACCGTCGTAGTCCGGGTGGCCGGACTGCTCCCAGACTTGCGGAACCTTGATCGTTTCCCACGTCTCGTCGTCGTAATCGCGCGCCGCGTACCGCGCATCATCGCCCGTGCGGAACCGCCAG
>DATHDT010000180.1:0-2601 GCA_035318905.1 Gemmatimonadales bacterium
CCGCCACGTGGGCCCGCTCGCCCATGTGGACCTGAGCGGCGATGGGCTGGCCGACGAGTTCGGCCGACGGCCACCCGAATAGGTCCGCCGCCGCCCGGTTTACCGCGAGGACCCGCCGGTCGAGCCCCGTGACCACCACCGCGTCCGGCAGGGCGCTGACGATGTCGGCGGCGGCCTGGAGGAGGTCGATCCGCGGGCGCTTCACCGCCGTACTGGGAGGCCGCGTCCGACCCTTGGTCACGCGATGTAGGTGGCTTCCATCGCGGCCCGCATCATGTCGAGGCTCTTCAACGCGGAGTCGGTCACGGCTTTGGGGTTATCGGGTCCCCGTTTCACGCAGTCCTTGATGATCTCGAGGGCGTGAATGGGGTGCTCATCGTCGTACTTGGCGTGCTCTTCGAGCCACCAGCGCCCGCGGGGGCCGATCTTCTCGTTCTTGGCGAGGCCGCGGAGGGCTTTCTCCGAGATCTTCTGCGCCACGCCCTCCACGGCGTAGTTCGTCGCCGAGACGGCGGCGCCGAACTCTGCCGTGCGGCACATGTCGGTCAGGTACGCGTGGAACACTTTGACCTCCGGACACATCGGCTCGGGCGCCTGGAAGCGCTTCTTGGGAACGGTAAAACCGTCGCCCATCGCCCGCCACATGGCGTCGTGCCGGCGCTCCACCCGGATGTTGTCCGTGAAGAAGTCCTTGCCCATGGCCGGCGAGCGGTCGAGCAGCATCTGCAGCCATTGGGGGAAGTCACGGATGATCGGGTAGAAGCCGACCAGGAAGTTCTGGATCTGCCCGTTTACGAGCTGGTTCTCCGACGCGTCAACGATGACGGGCGTGTCGAGAATCGCCTGCCGGCTCGGCTCGAGTGTGGCATCGAGCTCTGCTACCCAGCCGGGGTGCGGGGTCACCTGAACTGACATCTGAGACTCCTCTCCAAGGGCGCTGGGACCGTAGGGGACGTAGAATGTACGGCCTTGGACAAATCGTGCAAGCTCAAGTGTCATGACGACTTGTGACGAGTGACCTTTGATGGACCTTGACTCGATACATCGTGAGATATATCGTGCCGACGTATCGTAACGCAGTATCGTGACGACGTATCGACTGCTCAGGGGAGGAAGTATGCGACGCGGATGGGGATGGCCAGGATTCAACCCGGGGTTCGTGGGATTCGGTTTCGGTCACCGGGGCCGGCGGCGCCAGTGGTTCGGAGCCGGCGACATGAAGTACGTGATTCTCAAGCTCCTCAAGGACAAGCCGCGCCACGGCTATGAAGTCATGAAGGACCTCGAGGAGCAGATGCACGGATGCTACTCTGCCTCACCCGGCACGGTGTACCCCACGCTCCAGTGGCTCGAAGACGAGGGTCTGGTTCGCGCCAAGGATGCTGAGGGCAAGAAGGTCTACGAGATCACCGACGCGGGTCTCAAGTTCCTCGATGAGCATCGCGACGTCATCGAGGACATCTTCGACCGTGTGAAGGACGCCATCGACGAAGTGCTCGGCGGTGGGATGGGTGACCTGAACCGCGCGATGGGCAACCTGATGCGCAGCGCGTACCGGGGCGGGTGGCGGTCCCGCGATGACTCGATCCGACAGAAGATCAGCCACATCCTGAAGAAAGCCGCCGCAGAGATCGACGCCCTGATGCAGTCCTAGGGTCGCTTGTCGGGGACGAGCACGAGGTCCTGGAAGTCGAAGCTGAAATCGGTCGCCGGCGACACCGCCGCCATCTTCGCGTGCTCGATGCTCCCGTCGGGGTTCAGCGCGAACGTGACGTAGGCGTCGGCGCGCATCTCGCGGTCGCGCCACCGGGCGATGAACGTGTTGTACTGGAAGTGCTCCAGGTCCCCCGTGAGGGATGGCGAGTGAGAGAACCGCATCACGAGTTTGCCATTCTCCATGGCGATCGAGATGTCGCCGTACCACGCATCGCGGTAGGTCCCCGCGTACTTCTCGAGCGGCAGCGACGGGCGGGATGCCGTGTCGCGGCTCGCGGCGGCGGCATGCTCCTGGGCAGCGACCATCGAGTCACCACGTTGCTTGCGCGCCTGATACACGGCCACCCAGTCGGTCGGTGCGGCGCCTGTGAACTGGTCGAGTAGTCGCCAGGTGATGGCCTGAAACGCCTGCCCGATCTCCTGATTCGTGAACACCGCGATGCCGAGGCGCTCGTCGGGCACGAGCGTGATGCGCGACACGAAGCCCGGCAGTCCGCCGGTGTGCGTCACGACCTTATGGCCCCGCAGGTCACGCACCTCGAATCCCAGGGCGTACCCGGCCAGGTTGGCCTGTGTCGGCGCGAGGTCGGGCGGCACTCGTCCCACACGGTACGGCGTGACGATCGACCACAGCTCGAATGTCGTTTGCGGTTTGAAGAGGCGTGAGCCGTCGGCCAGTTTGCCCGAGTCGAGCTGCACCATGAGCCACTTGGCGATGTCGGTGGCGCTCGCGTTGATCCCCCCCGCCGGATTCACGTTGTCGCTGCCGAAAGGCGAGATGGGGCGCACGCGCCCGTCGATCTCCGCGTGCGGCGTGGCGACGTTCCCCCCGGCCGCCGCGGCTGAGTGGCGCACGCTGCTGCCAGTCATCCCGACCCGTGCCAG
>DATHDT010000181.1:0-2233 GCA_035318905.1 Gemmatimonadales bacterium
GGCGCCCTCGCCGAACCAGCCGAGCGCGACCCTGCGATCGCCACGGATCTTGAACGCGAGTGCCATGCCCGTCGCGACCGGCAGCATCGCGGGAAGGTGGGAGACCATCGTGTGCAGCCCGAGCTCGGCGACGGCCATGTGGACGTTCCCATCGCGCCCTCGGGTCGGTCCGTCTTCGCGTCCCATGTACTGCGCAAAGACGCGCCACGGCTCGATACCGCGTGTGACGTGGACGCCCATGTCTCGATGCTGCGGCGTTCCGACGTCGTTCGGACCCATCGCCGTCGCCACGCCCACCGCGGCGCCCTCGTTCCCGCGCCCGGTGTAGAACGAACCGGGGATCTTGCCCTGTTTGTAGAGGATGTGGCCGCGCTCCTCGATCCCCCGCGTGATGAGCATGCTGCGGTAGATGCCGAGGAGGTCCTCCCGGTCGAGCCCTACCTCCTTCACCTCCTGCAGCGAGCCCACGGGCTCGGCTTCGCGTACGGCCATGCGGCGATCTCCCGTCGTCCGGTTGACGGTTCCCCACTCTAACGACTGCGTCCGTTGCCCCTCTCGGGTCTACAGTGGCCGTCGATGGCGAAGGCCAAACGCAACTGGATCCAGGAGGAGCGCCGGAAGACGCTCGGTGACTGGGTGGCCTTCTGCCTTCGGTGCGGGCACACGCTGCGCTACTTCCTCGAGGATGAGGACGAGCTTCCAGCTGCCTGTCCGCAGTGCGGAGGCGACCTGCGCCACAGCTGCCCGGGCTGCGCCGCGCCGATCGCGTCGGCCTTCGCTGTCGAGTGCGAGGAGTGCGGCACCGCCGTGCGTGAGCCCGAGCTTTTCGGAACGACCATCCGCCGTCCGGGACGCTGATCAGCAAGTGCGCTCTGGGGCCGCAGGGCGATTCATTCGCCCGAAGGCCAGCCGCGGCTGAGCATGCGATGCGGAGAGGTAGGGGGGCTCGCGGGGGGAAACATCGTTTCCCCCCGCGCTACTAGGTGATCTGACTGAAGCGGATCAGCGTGGCGATCTCGTCCTCGTCGACGTCACGGTTGTAGAGCTGGCTCAGGAACCAGACCAGCTCGTCGACGCGGCGGATCTGCGGGTTGTCGTGCTCGATCTCGCGCGGAGAGAGCTCGCGCAGGGCTTTCACCTCGACCTTGTCGATGACGGCGTCGAAGATGCGCTCACGCTGACCGAAGCGCGCGCCGCAGAGGACGGTCACGATCATCCCCTTGCGGTACTTCGCGGATTTGTCGCCGAGGCGGATCGTCGCGGTCTTGCGACCCGTCCGGAGCTGCTCGGCGACCGCGGGATTGTAGAAGTTGAGGGCGAACGTGGGCATCGGCGGCCGCGCAACTATAGAGGGTCGCTCGCGAGCTTCTCGGCCGCCGTCACGGCCATGTTGCGCTCGCCTCCGTACGCGAGGAGCCTCGTCGCGTCGTCGAGTGGGAGCCACCGTGCCTCGGCGACCTCGACCTCCATTCCAGGCGGAAGCGCGTCGATGCGGCCGCGTTGCGCGTGCGCGAGGAAGAAGCTCACGACCTTGAAGACGCGCTCGCCCTCCCACGTGTAGACGTAGCGGACGTCACCGAGCTTCGACACGAGGCGACCTGCCACACCGGTTTCCTCGAACCCCTCGCGCAGCGCCGTCTCGGCGGGTGACTCGCCGGCGTCGACGATCCCCTTCGGCAGCGCCCAGATACCTTTGCGCTTTCCCTGCGGGCGCACCGCTGCGAACCACCAGCGCCCGCGCATGCGCCGCACGAGAACGACACCGGCGGAAAACTCGCGACGCACACCGACTTTGTAACAGCCTTTCGCACGCGAGTCACGGAATCTGAGTGGAAAGGACTCAATTTGGCTTGGCCGCGGCGCGCCAAGGGTGCTATGGTGGCCTGGCACTCTCAGTGTGTGAGTGCCAGCGTTGTCACAAACTTCGTATCAAGGAGGGACTGTCGAATGGATTTGCAGCCTCTGGGTGACCGCTTGATCGTGGAAGTCCTCGAGGACGAGGAGACCACGGTGAGCGGCATCGTGCTGCCCGACACGGCGAAGGAGAAGCCGCAGCGCGGCAACGTCCTGGCCGTCGGCCCCGGCTCGCGTGACGAGGACGGGAAGTACATCAAGATGGACGTCGAGGTAGGCGACGAGATCATCTTCTCCAAGTACGGCGGGACGGAGATCAAGGTCGGTGCCGACGATGTCCTGATCCTGCGCGAGTCGGACGTTCTCGCGAAGGTCGTAA
>DATHDT010000182.1:0-2749 GCA_035318905.1 Gemmatimonadales bacterium
GCACGTAGAGATGCCAGGCGTGATCCACCTCCGGGCGCGTCACCGGGAGCTCGAGCGCCGGCTCGCCGGCGAAGGCGTGCTCGTACTGGCTCACGACCTCGCGGCGACGCCGTTGGAACCCCTCGAGCTTGCGCAGCTGCCACAGCCCCAGCGACGCCTGGATGTCCGTCATGTTGTACTTGAAACCGGGGAGCAGCACCTCGTAGAACCAGGAGCCGCCGGCGTCATAGCGCTTCCACGCGTCGCGACTCATGCCATGGAGGCTGATCACGCGCGCCTGGGCGAGGAACTCCGGATCGCCCGCAAGCATGCCGCCTTCACCGGTGGTGAGATTCTTCGTCGCGTAGAAGCTGAAGGCGACGGGGTTGCCCTCGCTGCCGATGAGTCGTCCTTTGTACGACGCGGGCAGGGAGTGCGCCGCGTCCTCGATCACGGTGCAGCCGTGCGCGCGGGCCAGCTCCCGCAGTGGGTCGAGATCGGCCGGGTGGCCGGCGAAGTGCACCGGCAAGAGCACGCGGGTCCGCGGGCTGATGGCCGCCTCGACTGCACGCGGGTCGATGTTGAGCGTGTCCGGCTCCACGTCCACCAACACAGGGCGCGCGCCCACGTGCTCGATCACGTTGACGGACGCCGCGAACGTCATCGGCGTCGTGATCACCTCATCCCCCGGCCCGACCCCCAGCGTTTTGAGCGCCGTGTGGAGGGCCGCCGTGCAGGAATTGAGTGCCAGCGCGCCCGGCGCCCCCAGGAAGGAGGCGAACTCGCTCTCGAAACGCTTCGTCTTCGGCCCGGTGGAGATCCAGGTCGAGCGCAGCGTGTCGACGACTTCCTGAATCTCCTCCTCACCGATCGTCGGCGGGGAAAAGGGCAAGAAGACGTCGCGTCGGGGTGGTGCGGAGGTAGCGGTCATATGGTTTGTTCGCGGGAGTAACGCAGGTCGTGTGCGCGCACGGGGCACTTCGCTGGCCGCTTATGGCACAAGCACTTAGCACATCAGGCCCGCCGCCGGCGAGATCGTGCTGCCACGTCCGCGTTACAAATGTGCGTGAGGGCTGCGACGCTCGGTCGACGCAGGGGGCAGGGTCGCAAACCTCTGCAGCCACAAGGCGGAAGCGCGCACAGTTGTGACTGATGTGTGACAACATCCTCCGACCGGCGGGGTCCAGGCGCGCACGTCGCGGTGCGTATCTGCGCGTGGCGGCGCGCGTTGCGACACCGCTGGCCCGGCGCGCCCGCGGTACCAGGTTTGCAAGTGCTGGGGGCCCATGACCAACGACTCTTCTCCAAACACCGCGCACGCCGTCGGGCCGTTCCTTCCCGGAGGGCTCCCCGGCGTACCGCCGCTGCCGACCAGCGAATGGAGTCGAGTCTTGGCGGCCGTCCGTCGCTACAAGCTGGTGCTGGCCGGCGTCACGCTCGCCGGCACGCTGGCGGGGCTCGGCGGGGCGCAGTTCCTGAAGCCCACGTATCAGGCGCGGGCCACGATCTGGATCCAGGCCGCGGACCGCGACGCCGATCGGGCTCGGGGCGAGCAGGGGCCGATTCAGAGTGCGCAGTTGATCGGAACGCCCGGAGGCTGGCTCGATCTGATCAGGTCGCACGCCGTATTGGACGATGTGGTCCGTCAGGCACGGCTCTATCTCAGTGTGAAATCCCCGGTGGACACTGCGGTGCTGGCGACATTGACGGTCCCGGCCGAAGTTCGCCCCGGCACCTACCGGCTCGACGTGGATGCCGAGGGGCAGCATTTCACCCTGCGGGACCTGGACGCGGACGTGGTGCTGCAGCAGGGCGCCGTGGGAGATTCCGTCGGCGGGATGTTGGGGTTCGCGTGGGTGCCGCCCGCGGGCACGCTGCGTCCCGGGTTGGTGTTGCGGTTCACGGTGACCGCGCTGAGCGACGCGGTGGTCCATCTGTCGGAAGGCCTGCGGACCCGGGCGACCGCCGACGGCTACTTTGTGCGCCTCGAACGGCGCGGGCGCGACCCGGCGCTCATCACGACGACCGTGAACGCGGTCGCGGACCGGCTCGTGGCGGTGGCGGCGGACCTGAAGCGCCAGCGGTTGACTGAGCTGTCGTCGATCCTGCGCGAACAACGCGACCGCGCCAAGGCCAGCCTGCACGCGGCGGAAGTCGCGTTGACGCAGTTCCGCGTGCGCAACGCGATTCGCCCGTCGGAGGGCCCGGCGCAGGGCGCCGACGGTCGCCGCACCACGGCCGACCCCACCTTTGCGAGTTACGTGGATCTGCAAGTGGCCCTGGGTTCGCTGGCCCACGATCGTGAGGCGATCCAGGGCGTGCTGGCACAGGCGGCGGATAGCGGTGTGTCGGTGGACCGGCTCTCGATGATCGGGGCGGTGCAGCGGTCCTCGGAGCTGGCCGCGGCGGTGAAGGAGCTGGCGGATCGCCAGCAAGAGCTCCGCGTGCTGCGGTTCCGTTATGCCGACACGCATCCGCCGGTGCGCCGGCTGGCGCAGCAGGTCGACACCCTCGCCCGGTACGTGATCCCGCAGCTGGGCGCCTCCGTGGTCGCCGGCCTCGCCGCGCGCGAACACGAGCTGCAGGGACGCACCGACTCGATTGCCGGCGCCCTGCGGGGCGCGCCCCCCGAAGCCCTGGCAGAGGTTGGGCTGGCGCGCGATCAGGCGAACGCGGCGGCGTTGTTCACGAATCTGGAACAGCGCTACAACGAAGTGCGCCTCGCCGAGGTCAGCACGTTGCCCGACGTCCGCATTCTCGAGCACGCCCT
>DATHDT010000183.1:0-15291 GCA_035318905.1 Gemmatimonadales bacterium
CTTCCTCCTGCAGTCGGGCTTTGCCGGAGGCCCGCACTCGAACCCCTTCTGGGGCGAGTTCGGCGAGGACGACCCCGACCGCTCCCTCGACGCGCTGCGCCAGGCGATCCTCCAGGCCCTGATGGAGTCGGGCCAGCTCACGCCGGACATGTTGAACGTGTTGCGAGGGGAGTCGACAGGTGACACGCAGCGCGACGCCGATCTGCAGCGCCAGCTCGGCGAGCTGCTCGATCAGATCGTCCAGAAGTTGATCGAGGAGGGCTATCTCAACCTCACACAACCGCCGCAGATGCCCGCGGGCCAGCAACCGCTCTTCGGTCCCGGCGGCATGGCCCAGGAAGCGGCGCAACAGGTGCAGTTCAGTCTCACCGAGAAAGGCATCGACTTCCTCGGCTACCGCACCCTCAAGCACCTGCTCGGCAGTATCGGGAAGTCGAGCTTCGGAGCGCACGAGACCGAGCATCTGGCGACCGGGATCGAAGCGGAAGCGGCGAGCAAGCCCTACGAGTACGGCGACACGCTGAATCTCGACGTGAACGCGACGCTATCGCGCGCGCTCGAGCGCGAGGGCCTGGGCGTGCCGATCAATCTCGAGTACGGCGACCTGATGGTGCACCAAGCCGAGTATCGCTCGTCGTCGGCGACCGTACTGATGCTCGACTGCTCACACTCGATGATCCTGTACGGCGAGGATCGCTTCACGCCGGCCAAGAAGGTGGCGCTGGCGCTCACGCATCTGATCCGCACGCAGTTCCCCGGCGACACGCTGCGCGTGGTGCTGTTCCACGACACCGCCGAAGAGATTCCCCTCGGCCAGCTCGCGCACGCGCAGGTGGGTCCGTATCACACGAACACGGCGGAGGGGTTGAAGCTCGCGCGCCGCATCCTGATGGGGCAGCGCAAGGACATGCGCCAGATCATCATGATCACTGACGGGAAACCGTCGGCGCTGACGCAGCCCGACGGGCGGATCTACGTGAACTCGATGGGCCTCGATCCGCACATCCTGCAGGCGACGTATCGCGAGGTCGCGCTGTGCCGCCGCTCCGGCATTCTGATCAACACGTTCATGCTGGCGCGGGACCGCAGTCTCGTGGAGTTCGTGAAGAAGGTCTCGGCGATTTGCCGCGGCAAGGCGTACTTCACGAACACGATGACGTTGGGGCAGTTCATTCTGATGGATTTCATGCGCCGCAAGACGCGGCGTGTGAGCTAGCGCCGCGCGATCTCCTCGTAAATCATCTGCGAGATGTCGCTCACCAGCTTGTACGCATCCTCGTCCTTCTCAATCCCGCCAGTGAGTACCACCAGCACGTAACGCCGCCCGCCCGGCAGCTCGACGATCGCGGCGTCATGATACACGACCTTGCCGACCCAGCCGGTCTTGTGGAACACCCGGACGCCGTCGGGCAAGCCGGCCGGAATCCCTTCCTTGAAGTGCTGTCGCCCGAGGATCTCGAGCATCTCGCGACACGCCGCGGGGGACGCGGCCCGGTTCTGCGCGATGGCGGCCATCAGGACGCCCAAATCCCGCGCCGTGGTCGTGTTGTTGCGGCCCGCCCGGTATGCCTTGCCATCTTCCACGCCGCGTAACACGACGATCGAGTCGGCCCCGAGGCGATGCGCCGTGGCGTTGGCCCGCGGCGCACCGAGGCGCGTGATCAGGATGTTGGTCGCCAGATTGCTCGACACCGTCTCCATCAGCTCGACTAGCTCGCGAATCGACGCCTTGCCCCCGACGCGCAGGTACAGCGTCGAGTCCGAGTCGTCGGTCTTGTCGAGCCGGTAGGTCGACGTGTCCATGATCGACTGGAAGGTGTTCGTCACGGGGAGCGAATCGTCGAGCGAGAGCCGATGGTCGTCGCGGTCCCGGAACAGCTGGATCATCACGGGCACCTTCATGGTGCTGGCCGCGTGGAAACGCGTGCGGGCGCCGACGAGCACCGAATCCCGTGTCGTCAGGTCGCGGTAGTAGACGCCGACGGCGGTGGCTGGCGCGGCGGCGATCCGAGCCGAAATCCGGGCCGCGAGGCCTGTATCGGACGATTGGGCCACCACGAGCAGCAACGCGAGGAGAGTCATAGGCCCGAGAAGATAGCCTTCGCTGAGGCCAGTCGCCCGGTTTAGATTCCACGGCGTGAGCGAGTTCGTTTTCGGTACCCACAACGCCGCGTTCGTTCAGGTGATGTACGAGCAGTACCTGCGCGATCCCGCCTCCGTCGGCGAAGAATGGCGCGTCCTCTTCGATAACGGAAAGACCGCGGAGCTCCCGATTATTCCGACGAGTCGGTCCGAACTGGGAGGAGTGGGAGCCAGGAGCCAGGAGCCGGGAGCGGTATCTCCACCTGCAGCCCCAGCGCCCAACTCCCAGCTCCTGCCTCCGGGCGCCGTCCCCATCACCGGCCCCGCCGCCCGCCTCGTCGCCAACATGACGGAGTCGCTCTCCGTCCCGACCGCGACGTCGTTCCGCGACATCGCCGTCGGCACACTCGATGCACGGCGCAAGGCCCTGAACTCGCAGTTGGCCGCGAGCGGCAAGAAAGTCTCGTTCACACACCTGATCGCCTTCGGCATCGTGCAGGCGGTGAAGCAGTTCCCTGTCATGGCGCACGCGTTCCAGGAGGTCGACGGCAAGCCGCATCGCGTGACGCCGCCGGGAATCGGCCTGGGGCTCGCCGTCGACGTCGAGCGCAAGGACGGGACGCGCGGTCTCGTGGTCCCCGTCATCAAGCACGCCGAAGGCATGGACTTCGCCGCCTTCCATCAGACGTACGAGGCGCTGGTCGAGAAGGCGCGCACCAACAAGCTGCTCCCCGATGATTTCGCCGGCGGCACGATCCAGCTGACGAACCCCGGCACGATCGGCACCGTCGCTTCCGTGCCGCGCTTGATGAAAGGGCAAGGCTCGATCATCGCGACCGGCGCGATCCGCGACATTGCGGGCACGAAAGTCATGACGATCACCAGCACCTACGACCACCGCATTATCCAGGGCGCGGAGTCGGGGAGCTTCCTCCGTCACATCGATTCCCTCTTGCAGGGGGAGCAGCGGTTCTACGAGCAGGTGACGGAGAGCCTGGGACTTACGGGAGCCTGGAGTCAGGAGTCGGGAGGCAGGAGGTCCGTGGCCCCGGCTCCTGACTCCCGACTCCCGACTCCCGACGACCTGAAACACGTCGCCGCCGCCACTGCCCTCGTGCGCGCCATCCGGCGCCTCGGCCATCGCGCCGCCCGCCTCGATCCGCTCGGCAGTGAGCCGCCCGGCGACCCGTCGCTCGACCCGAAGCCACTGGGGCTCACCACGGAGGCGATGGCACGCATTCCCGCCGACGTGCTGCGCTGCTACGTCCCGGGCAGCACGCTCGCCGAGGCGCTGCCGCAACTCACCGCGACGTACTGCGGCACGATCGCCTACGAAGTCGAACACATCGCGAGCCACGAGGAGCGCGTGTGGCTGCGCCGCGTGATCGAGTCGGGCGAGCACCGCAAGCCGCTCTCCGCCGATGACAAGCGACAGTTGCTCTCGCGGCTCACGCTCGTCGACACGCTCGAACGCTTCCTGCAGCGTGCCTACCTCGGTCAAAAGCGCTTCTCGATCGAAGGCGTCGACATCACTGTGCCGATGCTCGATACCACCCTGGAGCTGGCTGCGGCGTTCGGCGCGCACAGAGTGGTGATGGGAATGGCACACCGCGGTCGCCTCAACGTGTTGGCGCACGTGGTGAGCCTGCCCTACGAAGCGATCCTCGAAGAATTCGAGGGTGGCGGCGGCGGTTCGGGGTCCGACCCCGAAGCGGTTACCGGCGACGTGAAGTACCACCTCGGCGCCGAGGGCACGTACAAGACGGCGAAGGGCAAGGAAGTGACCGTCTCGCTCCTCTCGAATCCCAGCCACCTCGAGGCCGTGAATCCCGTGGTGGAAGGATGGACGCGCGCGGAGCAGACCGATCGCTCCGGCGCCGAGGCCAAGCACGACGTGTCGACGGTCCTGCCGGTGCTGATTCACGGCGACGCGGCATTCGCGGGCCAGGGCGTCGTGGCCGAGACGTTCAACCTGGCGCGGTTGCGCGGCTACACGACGGGCGGCACGATCCATCTCATCACCAACAACCAGGTGGGCTTCACCACCGATCCGCGCGACGGGCGCTCGACCGATTACTCGAGCGATCTCGCCAAGGGGTTCGACGTCCCCATCATCCACGTCAACGCCGACGATCCCGAAGCATGCATCGCGGCAGTCCGCCTCGCATGGATGTATCGGGAGAGGTTCCACGGCGACGTCGTGATCGACGTCGTGGGCTACCGGCGCTGGGGCCACAACGAGGGCGACGAACCGGCGTACACCCAGCCCGTGATGTACGAAGTCATCAAGAAGACGCCGCCGGTGCGCGAGAAGTATGCGGCGCAACTCGCCGCCGAAGGTCTGGTCACGCCCGAAGCGGCGCAGGCAGAGGCGGACGCGGCATACGCGAGGCTGACCGAAGTGCAGCAGGCGCTGAAGGCCAAACGGTCCCGCGCATCGGGCGAGGAGCGGCGCATCGTGCGCGCGATTGTGACAGACCCCGATACGGCCGTGCCGGCAGATGTGCTCACACGCCTCAACGACGCGTTGCTCGTCGTGCCCGATGGCTTCACGATCCATCCCAAGCTCAAGCGTCAGCTGGAGCGGCGCCGCGAGACGATCGTCCAGGGAGGTATGGAGTGGGCGCACGCCGAGGCGTTGGCGTTCGGATCGCTGCTGGTCGAGGGCTCGCCCATCCGCCTCACGGGGCAGGACGTCGAGCGCGGCACCTTCAGTCAGCGCCACCTCGTCCTGCACAACCCGAACAACGATGACCGCTGGGCGCCGATCCAGCATCTGCCCGGCGCGCGCGCGCCGTTCGAGCTGCACAACAGCCCGCTCTCCGAGGCCGCGTGCCTCGGGTTCGAGTACGGCTACGCCACCGCCGCGCACCCGGCGTTGGTGCTGTGGGAGGCGCAGTACGGCGACTTCGCGAACGGCGCCGAAGTGATCATCGATCAGTTCATCGTGGCGGGGCTCGCCAAGTGGGGCGACACGTCGCGGCTCACGATGCTCCTGCCGCACGGCTACGAAGGCGGTGGCCCAGAGCATTCGAGCGCGCGCCTCGAGCGCTATCTCTCCCTCGGCGCCGAAGGCAACATCCGCGTGGCGAACTGCACGACGCCGGCGCAATACTTCCATCTGTTGCGACGCCAGGCGCGCCACGAGGAGATCCGTCCCCTGATCGTGATGACGCCCAAGGGCCTGCTGCGCTTGCCGGCCGCCAGCTCCAAACTCGAGGACCTCACGCAAGGCCGCTTCCGGGCCGTGCTGTGGGATGGCGAGCGTCCCGCGCTGGATGCCGTGACGCGGCTCGTCCTGTGCAGCGGCAAGGTCTATTACGATCTCACCGCGTCACCACGGCGCGCCGAAACGCCGCACATCGCGATCGGGCGCGTGGAGCTGCTCTATCCGTTCCCGTCGGAGGAGATCGGCCAGTATCTGGCGCGCTACCGCAACCTGAAAGAGATCGTCTGGGTGCAGGAGGAGCCGCGCAATTTCGGCGCGCGCAAGTTCGTGCTGCCCAAGGTCCGCGACGTGACCCCCGAGGCGGTGGTGTTGCGAGACGTGTCGCGACCGGAGCGCTCGAGCCCCGCCGAGGGGTATCCGGCAGCCCACAAAGTCGAGCAGGATCGAATCGTGGCGGAGGCGTTCGGCGACACCTAACTGCGTGGGGTGTGGGGACGTGGGGATGTGGGTTTAACTACCTGGGGTGTGGGGACGTGGGGATGTGGGTTGATACGCCGAGACAGGTGCGCTAGAACGCCGAATCAGACCATGGAGCGCACGCATGGCGCCTCCCAACACTTGCTCCAGCTCTCCGACAACACCTTCCGTCAAGTAGCCCATCTCGCCGGCCAGTCGCGCAAGGCACTCGGTTTCGGCGGCTGATCCCATCGCGATCCGAAGGTGGCGTCGATAATTCGGTCCAGTCCCGAGCGCGTACCCCTCGACGATGTTTGCCTCAACGGAAACAGCCGCACGTCTCAATTGATCGAACAGGTTGCGAACTCGCGGGTGTTGAGCAGAATCGGTGGCTCTGAGCACCAGAAGGGCTGCCGCGTGAGCACGTTTCCAGGCCTCGAGTGATCGGTATCGGTACACGCACCAACGGTAAGGGGACACTGTGCAACGACTGCATCGGAAACGTGCGGGACGTAGCAATCGCACGCGCCGTCCCACGCCCCCACTTCCCCACGCCCCCACGCCTTTTAGGTTAACCCCATGCCCGATACGTTGACGCTCACGCGCTACACCGTTTTCGGGCTCTTCGCCGCGTCCGCACTCGTCGCCTGCGGCTCCTGGCTCGTTCGCACACGCCGCATCTCTCCATTCACGTCGCTCGGGCGGAGTCTCCGCGCCATCACCGACCCGATCGTGCGGCCGGTCGAGCGGCGGCTCGTCCGGATGGGTGGGAATCCCGTCAACGCCGGGTGGTGGCTCGTCGTGATCGTCGCGGCGGGCGGCGTGGTCTTCATCTCTCTCATGGGCTGGGCGGTCGACGCGTTTCCGGCGGCGGCCAGTCAGGCTGCCGGGGGACCTGCCGATATGTTCCGGCTGATTGTGCAGATTGCCTACAACATCGTCTTCTACGCGATCATCGTGCGCGTGGTCGCCTCGTGGCTTGGATATTTTCAGTACACGAAATGGCTGCGGCCCGTCTACGCGATCACGGATTGGATCATCTTGCCGATGCGTCGCATCATCCCGCCCATGGGGATGATCGACCTCAGTCCATTCGCGGCGTTGATCGCGCTGATGTTCCTGCGGTGGCTGCTGATGAAGCCCTTGGGGGGCTGACGGCGACGCTGCTGCTGCACGTGGTCCCGCGTGCTCGGGTCACCGCGCTCGCGGGCCGTCACGGCGACGCACTGAAGATCCGGCTGGCGGCGCCACCGGTGGATGGCGCGGCGAACGACGAGTTGATCCGGTTCCTGGCCGAGCGACTGGCGGTGCCGCGCAGTGCGGTCACCATCGCCGCCGGTCACACGAGCCGGCGCAAGACCGTGACGGTCACCGGGATCGAAACCGCGGCAGCGCTACGCGCTCTGGAGACGAAATGAAACTGCTGAAGGCGTTAGTGAGCTTCATCGTGGGGACCATCGCCGGCGTCCTCGGGAACGCCGTCATCGGCCCGTTCGGGGCGGTGTTCGGATTCATCGCCGGGGGCGTCGCCGCGTGGTGGGTGGCGCGGCGGGTCTTCGGGGACTAGAGGAGGGAAGTTCGTCCGTCAGGACGTGTAGTTGCCGAGCCGGCCCCCCAGGGCACGGAAAAAACTCGACGATCAGATTGGGAGTCCATCCCACGCACCGTTCCGCTCCCACTCGAAGAGTGGGTACGGCGAGGATGGCGGTGATCGTCTGCAACGAAAGCTGCGCTACTTCATCTGCGCGAGCCTATCCTTGATCCTTGGATTGTCCGGGAACTGCGCCGCGAGACGCTCGAGCGTCGCGCGCGCGGAGTCTGACCGCCCCGCCGCAACGAAAGCATCGGCCTTGAGGAAGTCGTAGCGGGTCCGCAGGCGCGGGTTGTCAGCAGGCACCGAGAAACGCGCCAGGGCCGCGAGCGCCCCCTTGCCGTCGTTGCGATCCCTCAGAAATGACTCGGCCGAGAGGAACCACACGGTGGTGTCGTTCGGGAAGCGGCGCGCAATCTCGGCGAACAGCTCGGCCGCCGCGGCGCTGTCATGCCGGGTGCGGGCCGCCTGCGCCGAGTGATACAGCCCCGCCATGAGCAGACGGGTCACGTCGGTCGTGTCGCCCGAGCGGATGCCCACGCCTCCGGCGTAGCTGTAGACCAGCTCACCGCCGTGCTCGCCAGTCTCGTAGATAGCGGCCCCGCCCAACAGCCCCACGAGCGCCGAGGCCACCGTCAGACCTTTAGTGACCTGGGCGGAGCGGCGCGCCATCACAAGGGCGGCGATCTCGAGGACAGCCACGAACAGGAAGATGTTTTTCGCGCGCTTGCCCCAGTCCTCATGCTCCATCACGGCCTGGCGCGCGCCGGGTACTCGTTCGACGGGCCCGTGCGCATCGGTGCCCGATTGCACCGCGAGGAGCGCCGCGGTCGTGCCGGCGAGCAGCAGCACAGCGGCCGCGGGGCCCGTGAAGGCGGCGCGGCCGGTGAGCGAGATCCAACGAAACAGCACGCCAATCGCGAGCAGCACGATGGCGAAGTGGACGATCTGGGGGTGGAACGCGGCGAGATTGGGCATGGGAGGGAAAATTGTGGGGACGTGGGGTTGTGGGGAAGTGGGGCCCACACCCCCACATCCCCACCTCCCACGCCTTTAGGTTCTATTGCGGCCGCGTCGCATCCCGGATGATGTCGTCCACCGCCCACTTCACGAACTCAGTGCGCTTGTCGCGGCGGCGCTGCGTCTCGGCACGGACATCCGTCAGCCGCCGCTCGATGTCGGCCACCTCGAGCCCGCGGAGCTTGTCCTCCAAGTCGAAGTGCTGTCCGATCAGCGCCACCAGTTGAGTCCGAATCTGTTCCTGTTGCGTAGACGTGACCGGGACCCCGTCCACGACGAGCAAGGGCTGGTTGTTCGCGCCCGTCGAGGCGCGACGATACGCGCGCTGCAAACCGCGGGCGTAGACCTCGAGGCCGAACATCTTGGCGACGAGGCCGGCACGCACCGAATCGCGGCGGACCAAGTTCTGCACCATGTCGAACTGCACCGTGAGCTGGCCGACCTCCATCCAGTAGGCGTCCAGCGCGCTCGCCTTGAGCGAGTCGAGGGCGCCGACTCGATCCTGGGCGACCAGGTGCAGGAACGCTCGGGCCGCAGCCTCCGCCTCTCGCGGCCGCTCCTGCGCGATCTTCTGAACCTGCATCTGCATCGCCTGGGGGTTGGGCATCTCTTGGCCCGCGGCCGCCGACGCGATGAGCACGAACGCCAGAGTGAGCTTAGGGACGTACATAGGACCGCTCCTGTTCCAGTCGAGTGAGTTGTGCATCGATCGCGATGAGCGGCTGTCCGCCCGCGATGTACCCAGCCGTCGCGGACCACGCGCGCTGCTCCGGCCAGCTGCGGGGCCGATCGTGCTGGGACGGCCCGCCGGTGAGTAAGACCGCCGCCACCGCCGCCGCGGCGGCCAGCGCCGTGAGCGCGGCCCACGGTGCAACGCGCACCCCAGCAGTGGAATCAAGCGCCACCCGCCCGCGCTCCAGCCGGAGCAAGCGCTCGTGGCACGCCGCGCACGACGCGAGGTGTTGCTCCACGTCCGCGGTCAGCCCAGGCTCCAGCTCGCCGTAAGCGAGCAGCAGCAGATCGTCTGCTTGTGGATGCGTCATCGGTATTCCTCCACCGCGGCCGCGATGGTGTGCAGCGCGGCGCGCATCTGGCTCAACACGGTGCCGAGGGGCCGCTTCAGCCGCTCGGCGATCTCACGAAACTTGAGTCCGGCACGGTGCCGCAGGTCCACGACTTCGCGCTGCGCCGCCGGGAGCCCAGCGACGGCCCGCCGTACCGCGTCGTGGAGCTCGCGGGCGAGCAGCCGCTCGTCCGCCGCCGGCGCCGCCCGCTCATCGCGCGCGAGGACCAATGCCGCCCGGTGCCGCACCAGGTCGCGGCGCAGGTGATCGTGCCAGACGCTCGTCGCGATGCGGAAGAGGTAGCCGCGGAGATTGCCGTTCCCCGTCGCGTCAAGCCGCGGCGACGCCGTCACGAGCCGAGCCGCCAGCTCCTGCATCAGCTCGGCGGTGAGATCCGCGTCCCGGCAGCGGGCGCCCAAGAAGTTCTGAAGCGCCGACGCGTGCTCGGCGAGCAGCTGGTCGGCCGCGATGGTGGCCATGTTACCTAAGAGTACGCGGCACCCTGGCGATTATTTTCTCATGCCGCTAGGTTCAGATGGGACAACGGATTCCGTGGTGATTTGCGGCGTATTGCGGCCACGTTAAACAACCCGCTAAAAGGCCTTGGTCTATTTTGCCTACCCTGAAACAACTGATCGCCGACGGCCGCGTGCACGTCTTCGACGGCGCGATGGGAACGATGCTCTATGCCAAGGGCTTCTTCCTCAACGTGTGCTATGACGAGCTCGTCCTCAAGCAGCCGAAGCTCGTGCAGGAGGTGCACGCCGAGTACGTGCGGGCCGGCGCCGAGATCCTCGAGACGAACACCTTCGGCGCGAACCCGCTGAAGCTCGGCAGCTACGGCCTCGCCGAGGACACCGAGAAGATCAACCGCGCCGCGGCTGAGTTGGCGCGCGCAGCGGCCGGCGGCAAGGCGAGCGTCGTCGGCGCGATCGGTCCCCTCGGCATCCGCATCGAACCGTTCGGTCCGACGTCGCGGGCGGAGGCCGAGGCGCTCTTCGCGCGGCAAGTCAAAGGCCTGCTCGCCGGCGACGTCGACGGGTTCATCCTCGAGACGTTCAGCGACCTGGACGAAATCCACGCCGCGCTCGCCGCGGTGCGCGCCGCCTGCGACCTGCCCGTCGTGTGCCAGATGACGGTCGGGACCGACGGCCTGACCTACTACGGCACCGATGCCGAGACCCTGGCCAGGCGCCTCACGGAGTGGGGTGCCGACGGGATCGGGGTGAATTGCTCCGTGGGGCCCGCCGGCGTGCTCGAGGCGGTGGAAAAGATGGTGAAGGTCACGGACCGGCCGATTTCGGGACAACCCAACGCCGGCCTGCCGCGCGACGTGGGCGACCGCAAGATCTATCTCGCCTCCCCCGAGTACATGGCGAGCTACGCCAAGCGGATGATCGAGGCAGGCGCGCGCTTCGTCGGCGGCTGCTGCGGATCGACGCCGGAGCACATCAAGAAGATCCGCGACTACGTGGCGAGCGTTGTGCCGCGCCAGCCCAGCGTGGTCGTGTCGCGCGCCCAGGTCCAGGCGCCCGCGGGCGTGACGCCGACGCCCTTGGCCGACAAGTCGCGCTGGGGCGCGAAACTGGCGCGCGGCGAGCTGGTGACGAGCGTCGAGATCGTGCCGCCCAAGGGCGTCGACGCCACGCCGATGCTCGAGCAGTGCCGTGCCCTTAAAAAGGCCGGCGTCGACGCCGTCAACGTGCCCGACGGGCCGCGCGCGCAGAGCCGCATGGGCGTCCTGCCGTCCGCGATCATGATCGAGCGCGAGGTGGGCATCGAAACGGTCATCCACTACTGCTGCCGCGACCGCAATCTGCTCGGCATGCTCTCCGACATCCTCGGCGCGCACGCCGCGGGGCTGCGCAACATCCTCGTCATCACGGGGGATCCACCCAAGATGGGCCCCTACCCCGAGGCGACGGCGGTCTTCGACATCGATTCGATCGGACTCACGAATCTCGTGTATCGGCTCAACCACGGGCTCGATCCGGGTAACAACCCGATCGGCGCGCCCACGCGCTGGGTCGCCGGTGTAGGCGTCAATCCGGGAGCGATCGATCTCGATCGCGAGCTGTCGCGCTTCGCCTGGAAAGTGGACGCGGGCGCCGAGTTCGCGGTCACGCAGCCGGTGTTCGATCCGCGCCAGCTCGAGAAGTTCTTGAAGCGGGTCGAGGAGTTCCGCATCCCCGTCGTAGCTGGGGTGTGGCCGCTCGTGAGCCTACGCAACGCCGAATTTCTCGCCAACGAGGTGCCGGGCGTTTCAGTTCCGGAAGAGATTCTGCAGCGCATGAAGGCGGCGCAGGAGAAGGGCAAAGAAGCCGCCCTCGCCGAAGGCGTGGCCATCGCGCGGGAGATGTTCGCGCGTGTCAAGAGCATGGTGCAGGGCGTACAGGTGAGCGCGCCGTTCGGCAAGGTCGAGATCGCATTGGAGGTGTTCGCTCCCTGAGCCTCCGCCGCGAGATCTCCTTCGCCGAAAAAGACACCGACCTGCGGGACGACGTCCGCACTCTCGGTGCCCTCGTGGGGGCGGTGATTCGCGAGCAAGGCGGCGACGACCTGTTCGAGAAGGTCGAGGGCGCGCGCGTCGCCGCCATCCGCCGCCGCGAGGGTGAGCCCGAAGCGGAACGTGAGCTTCAGACGCTCGTCGGTGCGCTGAACCCTCGAGATGCCGGCGAGCTGGTGCGCGGCTTCGCCACGTATTTCGCGGTCGTGAACCTCGCTGAGCGAATCAACCGCATCCGGCGTGGCCGCGACCACCTGCGCGTGGGCGGAGCGCCCCAGGAGGGCACGCTCGACGCCACCGTCCGGCGCCTCGCGGCCGCGGGGCTCGGCCCTCCGGAGGTTCGCGACCTGCTGCAGCGCTTGCTGTTCGAACCCGTGTTCACCGCGCACCCCACCGAAGCCACGCGCCGCACGCTGCTCGAGAAGGAGCAGGCCATCGGCCGCCTGCTGGTGGGGCGGTTCGATCCGTCCCGCACTGCGGCCGAAGAGCGGACGGCGTTGGAACGCATCCGCGAGCACGTCACCATCGGCTGGCAAACAGAAGCGACCCCCGCTCAGCGCCCCACCGTACTCGATGAGCTGGAGCACGTGCTGTTCTTCCTCACCGACGTGGTGTATCGCGTCGTCCCGCCGTTTTACGAAGCGCTGGAAGACGCGCTGGCGGCGGTGTTCGGAACGGCACCCGCTGCGATCCCCGTGCCGCCCGTGCTGCGTTTCGCTTCATGGGTGGGCGGTGACATGGACGGCAACCCCAACGTCACGGCCGACACGGTGCGCGCCGCGTTGGCGCGTCACCGAGCGCTCATCCTCGAGCGCTACCACCGGGAGACCTTGGACCTGGCGCGGCGCCTGTCGCAGTCCGCTTCCCGGGTAAAGGTCGATGAGGCCGTGCGGCGTCGCGCCGAGGAGTACGGCTCCCGTTTCCCCGACGCGCGTGACGCGGTGCCTCCGCGCCATCGTGACATGCCCTATCGCGTGCTGCTCCGCCTGATCGCCGCGCGACTCATGGCGACTTCGCTCGACGAGGCGTCCGGTTACGCGAGCGCGACAGAATTCGCGGATGATTTGCAGTGCATCGCCACGAGCCTTGTGAACCAGCAGGGCTCCCATGCGGGCCTCTTCAGCGTGCGCCGTCTGGTGCGGCGACTCGAGACGTTTGGGTTTCACCTGGCCACGCTCGACGTGCGCCAGAACGCCCTCGTGCACCGGGCGGTCGTCGGCCGGCTGCTGGGAGACCCTGGCTGGCTCGACCGTTCCGCCGCGGAGCGAGCCACGCGCCTGCGGCGCGCTATCGAGAGTGGCGAGTCGCCGGTGGCGACCGCCCTTGCCGACGCGGACGCGGAGCGGACCCTGGCGGTGTTCCGTGCGATCACCGAATGCCGGACGCGATACGGCGCGCACGCGATCGGTCCCTACATCATCAGCATGACGCAGGGGGCCGACGACGTGCTCACGGTCCTGCTGCTGGCGCGGTGGGGCGGACTGGTGGAGAAGCAGGGCGTGCCCCTCGATGTGGCTCCTCTGTTCGAGACACTCGACGACCTCGGCGATGCGCCGGACGTAATGCGTGGCCTCCTCGAAGACCACGTCTATCGCGCGCACCTCCAGCAGCGCGGCAACCGTCAGGTGGTGATGCTGGGATACTCCGACAGCAACAAGGACGGCGGGATAGGGGCCTCGCGCTGGGCGGTGCAGCGGGCCCAGGCGGCGCTGGTGGCGACGCTCGACCCGGCCGGAATCGATCTGACGATTTTCCACGGTCGCGGCGGCACCGTGAGCCGCGGCGGCGGGAAGCTCACGCGCGCGGTGCTCAGCGCGCCGCCCGGCTCCGTGCGCGGCCACTTGCGGGTGACCGAGCAAGGCGAGGTCATCAGCGCAAACTACGGCCTGCGCGGCATCGCGATGCGCACCCTCGAGCAGGCGGTGGGCGCGGTGGCGATCGCGACGGCGGTCGCCCCCAATCGGGACGCGAGGGCGCCGCAGTGGGAGGCGCTCATGGACGAGATCGCCGCCACGAGCCGCGACAGCTACCGCGCGCTCGTCTACGGCGATCCACAGTTCGTCGAGTACTTCCGGCTCGCGACGCCGATCGACGTCATCGAACGCATGCCCATGGGCTCCCGGCCGCCGTCGCGGCGCGCGGGATCTGGCATCGAGCAGCTGCGGGCGATTCCCTGGGTGTTCTCGTGGATGCAGAACCGCAACGTGCTGCCGGGCTGGTACGGATTCGGCACGGCGCTCGAACGCGCGGTGGCGAAACATGGTGAGGAGGCGGTGGCGGAAATGCTGCGGCACTGGCCCTTCGTGAAGGCGCTCGTGGACGACGTCGAGATGGTGCTGGCGAAGGCCGACATCGGCATTGCGGCGCGTTACGCCAGGCTCGCCGGGACGCTCGAGCCGGCGTTCTTCCCGACGATCAAAGCGGAATTCGACCGCACTGTGGCTCTGGTGCTACGCCTGAAAGGCACGACGGCGCTGCTCGACGAGGATCCCGTGGTGCAGCGGGCCATTCGCCTGCGGAACCCGTACGTGGACCCCATGAGTCTGCTCCAGGTGGACCTGCTCGCGCGTTGGCGGGCTGGCGGCCGGGCGGACGACGAGCTGTTCGGGGCACTCCTCGCCACGGTGCGCGGCATCGCGCAGGGTTTGCAGAACACGGGGTGAGTCGCGGCTAAACAGGCCTGTCGCGTGCACGCAACAGCGCAGGCAACAGCGCACTAAAAGTCACTATCTCTCGGACGGTTCGCATGCATAATCTACGCATGCGCAACCCCTTCCTCGCGCTCGCGGCGGTCATTCCGGCGTGCGCGCTCCCGTGGCTCGCTTGCGGCGACAACAGCGTCGATCCACTGCGGCGTGTCGCTCAAGTCGTCGCTTCCCGCAGTGCAGTCGTCGTCGACGTCGGTGACACCGTTCCACTTCGCGCGGAGGCGCGCGACGCTGCCGGCGACCGGATCAGTGAAGCACCGATCCGATGGAGGGCGACGCCCGCGAGCGTCGTGAGCGTGTCGGGTGGGGGGGGGACCGCCCGCGCCGTTGGTGTCGGCCAGGGACTGGTCATTGCGGAGGCGGGGAACCACGCAGATACCATCCAGGCCGCGGTGCCGCCGCCGATCATCGCGACGACGCTCTCGACCCATCTGGATACGCTGACCGCGTTCGGCGACCAACGCACCATCGCTATCACGTCGGTCAGCGCCGTTGGTGCGCGGGACGGTACCTATGATGTCACGGCGTCGAATTACACCGTGGCGTTGGCCTGGCTCGACCCGGAGCACTCCCGCCTCAACATCCAGGCAGGTGGCGCCGGGAGCGTCTATATACGCGTAACGGAGCGCAAAGGGACGCGTGACTCCGTGTTGATCGTCGTCCGCCAAGATCCAGCGCGCGTCACACTGCCCGTC
>DATHDT010000184.1:0-3067 GCA_035318905.1 Gemmatimonadales bacterium
GTCGTGTGGCAGCCGAGCGGGACGGAGGTCGTCAGGCCGGGCGGCGGCGATCCGTACTTCCCGCTCGCGCAAGATCCGCTCTCGCCGAGCTACAACCCGAACTACCGCCAGTACGACGTCGAAGGGTATCGCATCTACCGGGGGACGAGTCCCGACCGGCTCGAGCTGGTGGCGCAATTCGATTATGACGGCACGTCGCTGGTGGATTACACCGGCGCCTGGGGCTATCCCGGGCGCTGCGCGCCGGAGCTCGGCATCCAGGACGACTGTCCCGTCACGTTCCCCGACCCCCCAAACCCCGGTGTCTCCTTCGATCACCCGCTCGCCGGCGAAATCGTGCAGGTACCGACGGGCGGACGCATCCGCACCGACAACGGTCTCGTGGCGATCATTCGCGCCGATACGGCGGTGACCGGCAACAACAGCGGCTTCCCTTCGCTGACCGATACCGGCGTGCTGTTTACGTTCGTCGATCAGGGGGTGCGGAACTCGTTCCGCTACTTCTACGCCGTGACGGCGTTCGACGTGAATTCGATCCGGTCGGGACCCAGCTCACTCGAGTCGCCGCGCTTCGTGAAGATCGTCACGCCGCGAAAGCTCGCCACCAACACGGCGCAACCGATTCTCGTCTCAGGCCCTCGAGGCGACGACGGCACCCTCTTGGACCTTACGCGACCCTTCCCGACAATCGACAGCGCGACTGGGAGGTTCAACGGACTCATCCCCCCGGCGAACGACGGGGTGCTCTCCATCGCAGGCTTGGTGCCCGAGGCCCTCGCTGCGGGTGACATCACGGTGGCCATTGACTCGATGCGACCCGGGTTTGCGGATGGCATCGGTATAGGTCCAACCCTGTTCATGACCGTTTCTTCCGCGGCGGACACGGTCCGGAAGGCAATTCCCCTGCGCATCCCCGCCTTCAACGCCAGCCGGAACACGACCATCGACTATGGCTTCGTCGAGTCCATCGCGCGTTACGATTCGGCGGCCGCGCGCCGGTTCGGCCTCCAGTTCACGCGCGACGTCCGTATGCCGATGTCGTTTGCGGCGAAGGTGTCACCGATTGCGGCGACTTCAGTGGGGATCGCGCTCACCGCCGGCCGCTACGATGTCGGTGGGGAGGCGAGTCGCTACCTCGCGCACTCGCGGTGGTACGACGAGGGCTCGACCGAGCCTGCCGATCCGACGATCGTCGCGTACGCGGACCGGTCGCACAACGCGGGAATGCTCACGGGAGTGGACAGCATCTGGGCGCCCGCATCGTACCGCGATCGGGTATCGCAAGTCGGAACGAACAGCGACGCCCCCGGTCCCTTCGGCGCCACGAGCCTCGCGAACTTCCGCGGGTACGCCCTTGGGCAGCCCGGGTGGTACCCGGCCGACTTCGTGGTCACGTGGAACGCCGACTCGAGCATCACTGTGCGCGACTCGACCCACCGGCTCACGCTCCGCTACGCGCCGCATGGCGGGACCGGCTGGGGCTTCGTGAACGCGCGGGCATTCATCGCGGCAGGGCTCAGCGCCGACTCGGGCGTCGCGAACACGATCTTCGATGGCACGGGCACTCCCAACATCGGCGTCGTGGGCTACCACCACTTGTACGCCGTGGCGCCCGTCTGCTATCCCGACTGGTGGTCCATCTCGTGCGTGACCCTCGAGCGGACGGCGCAGAACGAGCCCCTCGATTTCAACTGGAACGGCACGTCGGATGGCGGTGGCATCGCTCTGGTGATCAACGGTGAGGCGTTCTTGATGAAGATGCCGGCGATCCCCGCGGCGAATACCCGATGGCATCTGAAGGCGGTCACGGGCGCGATCACCGCGACCTGCACGCCCGGCCTGGGCCCCGTCATGACCGACTGCACCGCGTACACGTTCACGGCGCCGACAGTCCGGCCGTCGTACGCCCCTGGGCTCCGCTACACGGTTACCGTGCAACGTGCCTACACCGTCGACAGCACCGTTTCGGGCAGCCTGGCGCGGGTTCACACCGTTCCCGACCCCCTCTACGTGGCGAGCGGCTACGAGCTCACCCCCGACACCGCGGCCCTCAAGTTCGTGAACCTGCCCTCCCGCGCCATCATCCGGATCTACTCCCTGAGCGGCATCCTCGTCGCGGCGATCATCCACAACGATCCATCGGGGGGCGGCGAGGAGACCTGGAACGTCCGCAGTCGCACCGGCAGGCGCGTCGCATCCGGTGTCTATTTCTACCACATCGAAGGACCCGACGGCCACACCAAGGTCGGCCGGTTCACCGTGGTCACCGGACCGGGGCGAGGACCGTGAGCGATTTCGAAGAACGCGTCGTCGCGGGCCTCCGCGTGCGGATCGACCGGACGCTGTGCGTCGGGTTCGGAGATTGCGTGACCGAGGCGCCCGAGGCCTTCGTCCTGGACGACAGCGGGACGGCGGTGTTCGTGACCCCCGACCAAGTAGACCGCGAGCGGTTGTTGCGCGCGTGCGACGTCTGCCCGGTCGACGCCATTACAGTTTGGGACGAAAACGGAGGGCAACTCGTCCCCGGGAGCTTGTGAACAAGTTCCTTGACAGGTATGCGTCCATGTCGCATATGCAATGCCGACACCCTCCCCTCTCATCGCTCTAGGAGATGCCGGTGTACCGCGAGATCTTCGTGCCGGTCGATAACTCGCAGCACTCCGATTGGGCGGTGGACCGGGCCCTCGAGATGTGCCGCAAGAGTCAAGACGGGCGCATCACCGGCAATCATGTGTACGCCGCCCGCCTGCACGATGTCCGCTTCCGCCAGCTCGAGACCGGCCTCCCCGCGCAGTTCCAGACTCCCGAAGAGATCAAGAAGCAACGCAAGATCCACGACAAGCTGATCGAAAAGGGCTTGCAGCTGATCGCCGACAGCTTTCTCGATCAGCTGGGCAAGCGCTGTGAGGCCGCGGGCGTTCCCCTGACTCGGCAACTCCTCGAGGGGATCAACTACGAAGAAATCGTCAACGAGGTGAACCGGGGCGCCGGGCGGCTGCCGGGCCTGATCGGCTTCGATCCGAACCGCGCCGCCGGATACGACGGTGGCGACAAGGTTCGCAGCGAC
>DATHDT010000185.1:0-2238 GCA_035318905.1 Gemmatimonadales bacterium
AGATTCTACGACCCGCCCGCGCGTTCGGCCAGCCGTTCGAGGGCGGCGACGAGATCGGGCTGCACGTCGAGCACGGGCAGCAGCGGATCACCCCCGAGCTTTTCCATGCGGGCGGGGGCGTTCTTGATCGTGAACTTCCGGATATCGAGCTTGGGGGTGACCTCACGCCACTCGAGCGGCCCCGTCTCGATGCCGCTCGAGTGGCATCGAGACGGGGCCGCCGGGGAGGGGGCGCACACTGTAGGGCGCCACGAGCAGGCGCCCGTGGCCGTTCTGCACGTAGTCGAGGTAGACGCGTCCGCCGCGTTTCCCCACCTGACGGGTCACCGTGGCGATGTCGGGGAGCCCGTTCGCGATCACGCGAGCCAGCAGCCCGCCAAGCTGCCGCGCCTGCTCGAACGTGACGAGCCGCGCCATCGGCAGCATCACGTGCAGGCCGGTCGAACCGCTCGTCTTGATGAACGCCGGCAACTCGATCTCGTCGCAGAGATCCTTCACCGCGCGCGCCACTTTCACGACGTGCGCGAACGGTGCGTCCTTGGGATCGAGGTCCAGGATGCACCAGTCGGGTTGTTCGAGCGTCGCCACCCGGCTCCCCCACACGTGCAACGGGATCGTTCCCATGTTCGCGAGATACAGCAGCGACTCGAGGTTATCGCACACGAAGTAGTCGATCTCACGCTCTGTGTCCGCGCTCCACATCCGCTCCGTGCGCAACCATTCCGGAATGAACCCGGGCGCATCCTTCTGGAAGAAGGATTTGCCGGAGATGCCGTCGGGGAATCTGGTCAGGACGACTGGGCGATCTGCGAGGAACGGCAGGAGCCACGGCGAAATCGCGCGGTAGTAGCCGATGAGGTCGCCTTTTGTGTAGCCGTCATCCGGCCAGAACACCTTGTTCAGGTTCGAAAAGACCACCTCGGGATGCGGGATGGAAGATGCGGGAGGCGTGGGTGGCTCGGGCAACTCCGCATCCCGCATCCCGCCTCTCGCATCCCGAATGACGCAGTCCTTCGGCTCCTTATCATCCCGAAACCGCATGAAGACCGGTTGGCGAAGCAGTCCGTCCGGCGTGATCTCTTTGAACCGTACCTCGATGACGAGTCGTGGCTCGACCCACACGACGTCATCACCCTGCGGGATGGGCCCTGCCTCGCAGGACGTGGTGGGCCGCACCGAGGCCTCGAGCGTCGCGCCCACCTCGTTGAGCTGCTTCGCGTCGAAGCCCGACCCGACGCGCCCGGTGAATGTGAGCGTCCCATCGATGTAGCCACCGACGAGCAAGGCGCCGAATCCGCCGCGCGAACCTTTGGGCCGCGAGTATCCCACGACCACGAAGTCGTCGGTGCGGTCGGCGCGGATCTTGAGCCAGTTGGCGGAGCGGCCGCCGCGATAGGTCGAGTCCGCCTTCTTCGCCATGATCCCTTCGAGCCCAAGCTGCACGACGTGCTCGTACAACTCTTCGCCCGTCGTCTCGAAGTGTTCGGAGTAGCGCAGCGCCCCGGCACGCGGCAGCAGCTTGGCGAGGACCGCTTTGCGTTTCTCGAGCGGCAGCGGCCGCACATCGTAGCCCTCGAAGGCGAGCAGATCGAAGACGTAGAATGTGGCCGGCGTTTCGACCGCCGCTCGTTTGATGAGGGGAATGCCGGAGAGCCTGGCGCGGTTCTGCAGGCGATTGAAGCTCGGATGTCCCGCGTCGTCGAGGACGACGATCTCGCCGTCGAGGATCAAGCCTTCATACGGCAGCGCGGCCACGGCGCGCGCGATCTCCGGGAACGCCGCCGTCATGTCGTGACCCTTGCGGGAGACGAGTTTCGCGGCGCCGTTCTCCCGGGCGGCGCGCAGCCGGTAGCCGTCGAGCTTCAGCTCGAACAACCAACCGGCCTTCGAGAACGGGTCCTCGCGTGTCTCGGCGAGCATTAGCTCGGTCTCGGCGACGCGCACGTCGCGCTTCTTGGCGCCGAGTTTCTCGATCTCCTTCTTGAGCGGAGCCGCGCGATCCTTCGCGGCGCGCAGCTCCTCGACCGTCATCCCTGAGAGGACCGATTCATCGGAATAGGGCTTCTCGGGATCGGCGTATCCGTCCTTCTCCTTGATCAGGAGCCATTCCTTGACTCCTTTCTTCAGCTTCACGAGCGTCCACTTGCCGCGCAACTTGTAGCCCTTCAACTCAAAGAGAAGCTTCCCCTTCTTGAATCCCTCGAACGGATCCTCGAGGGGCACCCACACCCCGCGGTC